>NZ_JBGCBZ010000011.1:0-249376 GCF_041262585.1 Planotetraspora sp. GP83
GCCAACCAAAGGAATCCGTCAAAAAGACGGGGTTGTGCATCATGCACTGGCTTTTAACACACTGTTGAGTTCTCAAGAAACGGACGCGAACACCAACACCCGAAACCCAACCAAAGGCCTCGAACATCGGGGCGATTCACCGTACATTTCCCAGCACTTCGATTCGCGTTCCCCGCTTCACTCCGCGCCGTTACGTCTTTATTCTTGCGCCCCGCCAGATTCGTGTCAAACCAGCCCGTTTCCGAACCCTTGACACCAACCCCGCGAACCAGCAGGAATTCCGACCACCCCGTTTCCGGGGCAACCCCTCTAACTTACCCGACCAGACACCACGACGCAAACCACGCCCAGCGACCAACCAGAACAAGAACAAGGAGAACGCCGACAACCACCAGCGCCCACCCACAACACAACCACCACAGTGATCAGAAAGGGATGCGCCGAACCGCGCCGACACCAAAAGATTAGCAGCACGATCGACTGCCTTGACCCGGAAAGTCGTAACACCAGGCTGTCCGGATTGGTGGCGACGGCCCCGGCGACAGCCCCAGCGACGGCTCCGGCAGCGGCTCCTGCAGCGGCCGTGGCGGCGTGGCGGGCCTCGATGAGGCCTCGCCGTACCGCGACCACGGCGAACATAGACTTTGGCGGGTGAGCGACATGCCGCCTGTGGCGAAGAAGGTCCCGGCCGAGCGCACTCACCACGGCGACACCGTGGTCGACGAGTACGCCTGGCTGTTCAAGAAGGACGATCCCGACACCATCTCCCACCTGGAGGCGGAGAACGCCTACACCGAGGAGATGACCGGCCACCTGAAGAAGCTCCAGGAGACCATCTTCCAGGAGATCAAGGGGCGCACGCTGGAGACCGACCTGTCGGTGCCGACCCGCAAGGGCGCCTGGTGGTACTACTCCCGCACCGAGGAAGGCAAGCAGTACGGCATTCAGTGCCGGGTCGCGGCGGACGGCGACAGCCCGCCCGAGCTGACCCCGGGCGAGCCACTTCCCGGCGAGCAGGTCCTCCTTGACGGCAACGAACTGGCCGGCGACAGCCCGTTCTTCTCCATCGGCACGAGCGCGGTCAGCCCGGACGGCACCATGCTCGCGTACTCCACCGACTTCACCGGCGACGAGCGGTTCACGCTCAGGTTCAAAGACCTGCGCACCGGCGAGCTGCTCCCCGACGAGATCCCCGGCATCTTCTACGGCGGCGCCTGGTCGGCCGACGGCTCGACGTTCTTCTACACGACCATCGACGAGGCGTGGCGCCCGTACCGGATCTACCGCCACACGCTGGGGTCCGACGACGACGTTCTCGTCTACCAGGAGGACGACGAGCGGTTCTGGGTCGGCATCGCGCTGACGCGGAGCCAGCGCTACCTCGTCCTGAGCGCGGGCAGCAAGATCACCAGTGAGGTCCGCGTGCTGGACGCGAGCGACCCCACGGGCGAGTTCGCGATCGTCAGGCCGCGGCACACCGGCGTCGAGTACGGCTTGGACCACGCGGGCGACCGCTTCCTCATCCTCCACAACGACGGCATCCTCCACAACGACGGCGCGGTCAACTTCGAGCTGGCGACCGCTCCCCTCGACGATCCGGCGACGTGGACGACGCTCATCGAGCACCGGGACGACACCCGCCTGCTCGACGTCGACGCGTTCAAGGACCATGTCGTCGTCCACTTCCGCCGCGACGGCCTGACCGGCATCCGCATCCTGCCGGGCGACGGGCGGGAGCCGTACGAGATCTCCTTCCCCGAGCCGATCTACGACGTCGCGCCGTCGGGGAACGCGGAGTTCGAGACGAGCAGGCTCAGGCTCGGGTACACCTCCATGATCACCCCTGCCTCCGTCTACGACTACGACCTGCGGACAGACGAGCTGATCCTGCTGAAGCGGAAGGTCGTCCTGGGCGGTTACGACCCGGACGACTACGAGCAGTTCCGCGAGTGGGCCACGGCGGACGACGGGACGAAGGTGCCCATCTCGATCGTCGTCAAGAAGGGCGCCGACCGGCCCGCCCCGACCCTCCTGTACGGCTACGGCAGCTACGAGACCTCCATCGACCCGTACTTCTCGGTGGCCCGTCTCTCGCTGCTCGACCGAGGGTTCGTCTTCGCCGTCGCGCATGTCAGGGGCGGCGGTGAGATGGGCCGCCGGTGGTACGAGGACGGCAAGCTGACCAGGAAGAAGAACACCTTCACCGACTTCGTGGCGTGCGCGCGGCACCTCAAGGCCGAGGGCTGGGCCGGCGAGGTCATCGCGCGGGGCGGCTCCGCGGGCGGCCTGCTCATGGGGGCGGTCGCCAACATCGCGCCGCAGGAGTTCGCCGGGGTCGTGGCCGAGGTGCCCTTCGTGGACGCCCTCAACACGATCCTGGACCCGTCGCTGCCGCTGACCGTCATCGAATGGGACGAGTGGGGCGACCCGCTGCACGACCCCGAGGTCTACGCGTACATGAAGGCGTACTCGCCCTACGAGAACGTGGACGGCCGGCCGTACCCGCCGATTCTGGCGATCACCAGCCTCAACGACACCCGCGTGCTCTACCACGAGCCCGCCAAGTGGATCGCCCGCCTCCGCGACCGGGCCGTGGGCGGGCCGTTCCTGCTGAAGACCGAGATGGGCGCCGGGCACGGCGGCCGCAGTGGCCGGTACGACGCCTGGCGCGAGGAGGCGTTCGCGCTCTCCTGGATTCTGGACCGAGTTGGAGTGACCGAATGAGCTACGTCGCGGCCGACGGCCGGTACGGGCCCATGCCGTACAACCGGACCGGGAGAAGCGGGCTCAAGCTGCCTGCCGTCTCGCTCGGGCTCTGGCACAACTTCGGCGACGACAAGCCGATCGAGACCCAGCGGGCCATCCTGCGCAGGGCGTTCGACCGCGGGGTGACGCACTTCGACCTCGCCAACAACTACGGCCCGCCGTACGGCTCCGCCGAGATCAACTTTGGGCACATCTACCAGCAGGATTTCGCGCGATATCGCGATGAGCTGGTCATCTCGACCAAGGCCGGATACGACATGTGGCCGGGGCCGTACGGCGAGTGGGGGTCGCGGAAGTATCTGCTGTCCAGCCTCGACCAGTCGCTCAAGCGGATGGGCCTCGACTACGTCGACATCTTCTACAGCCACCGGTTCGACCCCGAGACGCCGTTGGAAGAGACCATGGGGGCGCTCGACCACGCGGTGCGGTCCGGAAAGGCCCTTTACGCCGGCATCTCGTCGTACTCGCCGGAACGCACCAGGGAGGCAGCCCGGATCCTGCGGGAGCTCGGCACTCCCCTGCTGATCCACCAGCCGTCCTACTCGATGCTGAACCGGTGGATCGAGGGCGGGCTGCTCGACGTCCTGGAGGAGGAGGGCGCGGGGTGCATCGCGTTCTCGCCGCTGGCCCAGGGCATGCTGACCGACCGCTACCTTGACGGCATCCCCCGCGACTCCCGCGCGGCGCAGGGCAAGTCGCTCGACCCGAGCCTGCTCACGGATGAGGCGCTGCGGCACGTCCGGACGCTGAACGAGATCGCGCGGGAGCGTGGCCAGTCCCTGGCGCAGATGGCGCTGGCCTGGGCGCTCCGCGACAAGCGGGTGACGTCGGTCCTGATCGGCGCGAGCAGCGTGCGGCAACTCGACGACAGCCTCGACTCGGTGAACCGGCTCGACTTCACCTCCCAGGAGCTGGACGCCATCGACAAGGACGCCGTCGATTCCGGCATCAACCTCTGGGCCGCCTCGAGCGCGCACTAAGCGCCCAGCTTCGACCGAGGACAACGCCGCGGGGCGTCGCTAGATGGCTTGGTGGCGTTGGAGGTAGGTGAAGGAGGCCCAGCCGGGGAGGACGGGGAGCCAGAAGGTCAGCAGGCGGAAGAGCAGGACCGCTGACGTGGCGACCGTTCCCGGCAGGCCGGCGACTGTGAGGCCCAGTGACAGCGATGCTTCGACCGCCCCCAGGCCGCCGGGTGTGGGGGCGGCCGAGCCGATCGCGTTGCCGGCGAGGAAGACCACAGCGACGGCGGTGAAGCTCAGGTCGCCGCCGAACGCGCGGACGCAGGCCACCAGGCAGACCACGAACGCGATCGTCAGCAGCAGCGTCCCGCTGACGCCCTCGATGATCTTGCGGGGCGACTGGACCACGTCGAGCAGCCTCGGGATGACGCCGGAGAACATCGCGCGCACGCGGGAGGTCAGCAGCCGCCGCAGGGGCCGTACGGCCAGCACGATCAGGAACAGCACGGCGACGCCCAGCAGCGCGACCAGCAGCCCGCGTGACGGGGTGAGGGACGGCGCCGCCTGGGTGCCGGTGACGTATCCGAAGAAGAGCAGCAGCAGGATGTGCGAGGCGAGGCCCACGAGCTGGGAGGCGCCGACGCTGGCGACGGCCGGGCCGGGTGGCACGCCGCGCTTCTGCAGGTAGCGCGTGTTGATCGCCACGCCGCCGACCGCCGCGGGGGCGACGAGCTTCACGAACGACCCGGCGAGCTGCGCCAGCACGGTCCGGCCCAGGGGCAGCGACTCGGGCACGAAGCCCCTGAGCATGATCGCGGCGGCCACGTAGCTCACGGCGGCGGCGACCAGCGCGATCCCGGTCCACATCCAGTTGGCGGTCGCCACGACGGAGACGACGTTGACCCGGCTGAGCTGGGTGAGCAGGAAGTACGCCGCGGCCGTGCTGGCGATGATCGTCAGGAGGGTCCGGGGGCTGAACCGTTCGAGCCGGACCTCCTCCACCTCGACCTGCGGCTTGAGCGTCACGATCTGCTCCCGGATGGCCGGGAGGAGGTCCTTGTTCTTCCGGGTGGCGGCCCGGGTGTCGCGGCTGAGGGCGATCCGCTGGAGCAGGGGCAGCGCCCCGGCGAGCGTGTCCGCGCCGAGCACCGCCGCCGCCGACCTGACCGAGCGCTCGGCTCCAACCCTGGTGCCGAGGTACGCGAGGAGCTGGGCGATGTCGAGCTTCAACAACAGGTCGCCGGCCGCGATCTCGCCGCTGCGGGCGTCGACCAGGAGCACCCGGCCGGTCGCGTCGACGTGGATGCTCTCGCCGGTCAGGTGCCGGTGGGCGAGCCGGTGGGCGTGGAGAAGACGCACCTGCTCCCACATCTGGCCGAGCAGCTCGTCGTCGACGTCCTCGTCGGGCAGCTCCTGCACCGGCCGGGTGTCGATGTGCTCGTAGGCGAGCAGCGCGGCCTCGGTGCCGATCTCGCTCGTGCCGAGCAGCCGGGGCAGGCTCGCGCCCGCCGCCTGCGCCGCGTAGGCCATCAGGGCCTCGCGCTCAAGCTCCGCGCGCAGTGATCGGATGGCCCGCCGCCGGGTCTCGGTGTTGAGCCGGAGCCGCCGCCACAGGCGGTAGATGATCCCGGCGACCTGCCGGTCCCTGTCGAGCACGGTGACGTCGAGATGGCGCTGGTTGGCCAGCCCGACGAGGTAGCGGCGGCTGCCGGAGCTGTCGTCCTCCACCCGCCGGGCGCTGATGGGCCCGAAGCCGAGCCGCCGCAGGGCGGCCAGCACGGCGCTGCCCGGCGGCCTGGTGTTCGCGCTGCCTATGCCGTACAGCGTGCCAAACCCGACGGCGAGGCCGACGAGGTAGGTGAGGATCACGCCGAGCGCGGTGACCTTGGTGGCGGTGAAGAGCGCGAGGACGTCGAGCGCGAGCGCCATCCACATGAGCGCGCGCCACTGCGTCCGCCGGGACATCCGTACGGCTGTCGCGTACGCGATGGCCGGGGTCAGCACGGTGTTGAGCGGCTCGACGTCCCGGCCCCCGGTGAGGAGCTGCTTGAGCTCGGCCGGGCCGGACATGACGAGCCACTCGTCGAGCGCGTAGGAGATCAGCAGAGCCAGGATGGCCGCGATGAGGCCCTGGGCGATCCGCATGCCGTCGCGGTGGAAGACCCGCTCGACCGCGAACCCCACGGGGACGATGAGGACCGCGACGCCGCCGAGCAGCCCGGAGACGGACGACAGCAGGTCGGGGGCCCGGCCGGTGCCGGCCTGCACGTCGGTCTCCAGGCCGTTGAGGGTGCGCTGGAGCGCCAGGGCCAGGAGCACGACGCAGGCGAGGGCCATGAGTGTGAGGAGGAACCGCAGCGCGTCGGATGGGCGGCGGATCCGCTGCGGCAGGAGCGGCTCGACAACGAGGACGACTCCCTGCTGAGGAGTGTCCAGCGTCAGGTCCTGCTCCTTGATACCTCTCACCACCAGCGATTCTGTGCGATCTTCGCACTTAGTGTCCACAATTGATGGCATGCGAGTTTCTCTTGCCTCGGACAGCCTCGACGGGATCGCGTCTCGGCTCGTGGCCGAGGTCGAGCGGCGCGGCCATTCAGTCACACTCTATGGAGCGTTTGCCCCGGGTGACCGTGCCGATTGGGCTTGGTGTTGTTCGAGTGCCGCGAGGGACGTCTCCGCGGGGCGGTCCGATCAGGCGATCGTGTGCTGCTGGACGGGCACGGGCGCCTCCATCGCGGCCAACAAGGTGGCGGGTGTACGGGCCGCGCTGTGCGCCGACGCCGCGACCGCCGAAGGCGCCCGGACGTGGAACGACGCCAACGTGCTGGCCCTCAGCCTCCGTCTGACCTCCGAGCGCTTGCTGGTGGAGATCCTCGACGCGTGGTTCGCCGGGACTCCCAGCACGGACGCGGAGGACCTTCTCAATATCGCCGAGCTGGAAAACATAGAATCACGGTCATGACTGGGGAATTGCGGGTCCTTGGGGCGTGTCCGCTTGACTGTCCGGATACCTGCTCGTGGGAGGTCACGGTCAGGGACGGCGAGGCCGTCGGCCTCAGGGGCAACAAGGATCATCCGTACACGCGCGGCGCGCTGTGCGTGAAGGTCAACCGCTACCTGGAGCACACACGGGCGGCCGACCGCATCCTCCACCCCATGAAGCGGGTCGGGCCGAAGGGCTCGGGCCGGTTCGAGCGGATCACCTGGGACGAGGCGCTCTCCACGATCTCCGACCGGCTGACCGAGATCGTCGGGGAGCACGGCGGCGAGGCGATCTGGCCGTACCAGGGCACGGGAACGCTCGGGTACATCCAGGGCGAGTCGGGTGAGGCCGGGCGACGGTTCTGGAACGTCCTGGGGGCCTCACGGCACGATCTCAACATCTGCGCGCGGGCGGGCAACGACGGCCTGCGGTACACCAACGGCACGCCCGGCGGCATGGATCCCGAGACGTTCGCGCTGTCCCGGCTGATCCTGCTGTGGGGCACCAACACGCTGACCAGCGGCCATCACCTGTGGAAGTTCATCCAGGACGCCAAGGCCGCCGGCGCGCACGTCGTGGCGATCGACCCGATCCGCACCCGGACGGCCGACCAGGCCGACGAGCATCTCCCCATCCGGCCGGGCACGGACGCCGCGCTCGCGCTCGGCCTGCTCCACGTCGTCCTGGAGGAGGGCGCCGAGGACCGGGACTACCTGGAGAACCACACCCACGGCTGGGACGAGTTCAAAGCCGAGATCCTGAAATATCCCCCGAGCCGGGTGGCGGACATCACCGGCCTGCCCGAGGCCGGCATCCGGGCCCTCGGCGTACGGCTCGCGCACACCCGGCCGACCGGGATCCGCGCCACGATGGGCATCCAGCGCCACGAGGGCGGCGGGTCGGCGATGCGGACGATCGCCTGCATCCCCGGTGTGACGGGCGACTGGCGGCATCCGGGCGGCGGCGTGGCGTACTCGACCTCCGCCCACGTGCGACTCGCGGTGAACCCGCGCTACGACCTGCTGCCCAAGCCGGTTCGCACGCTGACGATGACGCGGCTGGCCGACGGCCTCGACGAATCGGTCAAGTGCCTGTGGGTCTACGCCGCCAACCCACTCGGCTCGACGTCCGACCAGAACCGGATCCGCGAGGCCATGAGCCGGGACGACCTGTTCACGGTCGTGATGGAGCAGTTCCCGACCGACACCGTCGACTACGCCGACATCGTGCTGCCTGCCACCATGCAGACCGAGCACGCCGACCTGCACGCGGGCTACGGGCACATGTACCTCATGTGGAACGAACCGGCCGTCGAGCCCGCCGGGGAGTCCCTGTCGACGACCGAGACGTTCCGCCGCCTCGCCCGCCACATGGGTCTGACGGAGCCGTCCCTCTACGACTCCGATCTGGAGCTGGCCGAGCAGCTTCTCACCGGAACCCCCGGGATCACGCTGGACCGGCTCAGGAAGGAGGGCTGGGCCCGGCTCGACGTGCCGGACCCGTTCGTCCCCTTCACCGACGGCTTCCCCACGCCGTCCGGCAGGCTGGAGTTCGTCTCCGAGCGCGCCGAGGCCGCCGGTCTCCCCCGGGTCGCGGGCTACGTCCCGTCGTACACGGCGCGTACGGCCGGCGCCTCCCGCGAGTATCCGCTCACGATGATCACTCCGGCGTCGCACACGTTCCTCAACACGACCTTCGGCAACAACCCCGAGCTGCAGAGGCGCTCCAAGGGGCCCAAGGTCCTGGTGAACGCGGCGGACGCCGCCCCGCGCGGGCTCGCCGAGGGGCAACTCGCCCGGGTGTTCAACGGCAACGGCGAGTTCAGGGCGTACGTGGAGATCAGCGACCGGGTCCGGCCCGGCGTGGTCGCCGCCCCCAAGGGCCACTGGCCCAAGCTCAGCCCCGGCGGCGCCAACCCGAACGCGGCGGTGGACGAGCGCGACGCCGACATGGGCAGGGGCGCCGTCTACCACGACAACCTGGTGGAGATCGCCGCGATCTGAGCGGCACCGGGCGGAGTGGTGCCGCTGGATGATCGATCAGCTCAGCCGGAGCTTGAACCCCTCGTGAGAGGCGGTGAACCCGAGGCCGGTGTAGAAGCGGTGGGCGTCCGAGCGCGCCTTGTCCGAAGTGAGCTGGACGAGCGCGCAGCCGCGGTCTCCGGCCCGCTCGACCGCCCACTCCATCATCGTCCGGCCGATCCCCCGGTTCCGGTACGGCGCGGCGACCCTGACCGCCTCGATCTGGAGGCGCTCGGCACCGCGGCGCGACAGGCCGGGAATGAAGGTGAGCTGCATCGTCCCGGCGACCTCGCCGTCCACCTCCACGAGGATCAGCTCGTTGCGCGGGTCGGCATCGATCGCCGCGAAGGCCGCTTCGTAGTCCCGGTAGTCCTCACCGCCGAGGCTTTCGCGGGCCGCCGCGATCGGGTCGTCGATCAGCATCGCCACGATCGCCGGGATGTCCGCGCGCCGGGCCGTACGGAATGAAGGTCGGGACGGAAGGGAGTGGGGCGAAAGGGACATCCGGAGAGCCTAACCGGGACGCCTCAGGGGGCGGTCAGGGACTTCCCCGATGCCCCGGAAACGCTACGAAACGCAGCATGTAAGCATGAATGAACTGACCCGAAGCGATGAGATGTCCCTGGCCGGAGCCGCTCTGCGCGGCGCGCCCTGGAAGGCGGCGGCGATCTCCGGCGCCGTGGTGGCGGCCACCAGCCTGTTCATGGGCTGGATCCTCCCCGGTCCGGCCGATCTGACGTGGGCGCTGTGCGTGGGAATCAGCCTGTTCTCGCTGGTCGCGGGGATCGGCGCGATCTCCCGGCCGCAGGAGGGCGACCGGGTGACCCGGCAGGCGAGGCTCTGGTCCCTGCGCCACCCCTGGCGGTTCGCCCTCTATCCGGGCCTGGGGGCGGCCATCCTGATGTACCCGGTGCAACTCGTCGTCGACGGCGAGGGCGTCTTCGGCGCGGCCTGGGACGCGCTGTGGGGAGGCGCGCTCGTCTACCTCATCACGGGCGTCCTCACCCTGTCGATGCGAGGCCGCGCCAAGGGGTGATCGTGCACGACGACGCCCCCGCCGAACGAACAGCGCATGATCATGAAGCATAACGGCGCCGATCAGACTGCGTGCGGCGGAATCCATGCATGATCGCGATTTGCGAAACCCGACGTCCCCGAGCTTCCCGGGAGACCCTGCATGATCACGGCGACACGGGTGGCGAAGGCGGCCTAGGAAGATGACGCGGCTCGCTCGGCCTCGCCGCGGCAGACGCAGAACTCGTTGCCCTCGGGGTCGAGCAGCGTGAACCAGCCGGTCCCCTCGTCGGTCCGGTGGTCCTCGTGGGGCCGGGCCCCGAGAGCGAGCAGGCGGTCCACCTCCTCGTCGCGGGTGAGCCCCTCTGCGGGCCAGACGTCGAGGTGCACCCGGTTCTTGCCGCTCTTGCCCTCGGGGACCCGGATGAAAAGCAGGTGCGGGGGACCGTCGGGACGGTCCAGCATGACCTCGTCGTCCTCCGGCTCGGAGTCGACGAGGGGCCAGCCCAGGGCCGCGCTCCACCACTGGGCCAGCTCGTACGGCTGGGCGCTGTCGATGGTGATCGTGTGGATCTCAATCATGCGCCCAGCCAATCGCGACACCAGCAAAGGTGTCAAGCAGGTTACCGAGCCGCGCTCATCCGGCCGTGCGCCCCCTGCCGACGGACACCTTGACGAGAGCGGCGGCGGACACGCTCGCCCATACCCCTTCCAGAAGCACGAAGCCCCAGTCGCGGCCCGACAGGGCGATCCACGCGAGAACGGCCGAGCCGGCGAGGTTCAGGACCAGATAGAGCGGCGACTCGCCGTCGATGACCTTGAGCTGGGAGAGCAGGAACGCGCTGAGGATAAGGACAGCGCCGATGATCTGAACGAGTTCTTCCATGGCTTTCCGCGCGCCGTCTTAGCAGAGCCGGGTACGGCAGGCACCTCGTCCGGGACGCCCAGGGACGAGGGCGTCTAACATCCCGAACATCGCCATTGTGAGAACTATTTCCCTCCTTGCGGTGACGTGTCCCACCACATCGTCACGAGGCTACGTGGCGGCACCGGCATGGCGGCGCTCTCGTCCACGGCTATCAGCTCGGCCGGGTGGAGCGGCAGGCTCGCCGCGCCCGTGCCCGCGCCGACGTCGAGCACCGAGCCGCCCGGGGGCAGCGCCTCACGGGCGCGTTCGTAGGTGGGCCCTCCCGGCGCCGCCAGGAGCGCCTCGGTCCTGCGGCGGAAGCGCTCGACCTGATGTGTCCAGGGGTTGGCCGGAGCGCTCGCGAGGATCGTTTCGGGGATGGCCCACGACTCCAGGTCAGCCCGCCAGCGTTCCGCCTTCATGGGCCGATCGTACGCGGGCCGCCGTACCCGCGGTGTGGCATAAAACATGCATATAGGGGGTTACTGGCGGGTAGCATTCAGATAGAGTTACTGACCAGTACGTCATCCCCGGGTCTGGTTTCTAGGAGCGCACACCATGGGTCACTACAAGAGCAACCTCCGCGACCTGGAGTTCAATCTCTTTGAGGTCTTCGGGCGGACGGAAGTCCTCGGCAGCGGCCCGTTCGCCGACGTCGACGAGGAGACCGCGCGGAGCATCCTCGACGAGGTGAACCGCCTCGCCACCGGGCCGATCGCCGAGTCCTTCGAGGACTCCGACCGGCATCCGCCCGTGTTCGACCCGGCGGCCCACACCGTGACGATGCCGGAGAGTTTCAAGAAGTCCTACCAGGCCTGGGTGGACGCCGAGTGGTGGCGCCTGGAGCTTCAGCCTGAGCTCGGCGGCACGCCCGCCCCGCGCAGTGTGGTCTGGGCCATGGCCGAGATGGTGCTGGGCGCCAACCCCGCCGTGTGGATGTTCGGCTGCGGCCCCGCCTTCGCCCGTCTGCTCTTCGACCTGGGCACCGACGAGCAGAAGCGGTTCGCCGAGTTGGCCGTCGAGCGGCACTGGGGCGCCACCATGGTCCTCACCGAGCCGGACGCCGGGTCGGACGTCGGCGCGGGCCGGACCAAGGCCGTCGAGCAGCCGGACGGCACCTGGCACATCGAGGGCGTCAAGCGCTTCATCACCAGCGCCGAGCACGACATGGCCGAGAACATCTTCCACCTCGTGCTGGCCCGCCCCGAGGGCGCCGGCCCGGGCACCAAGGGCCTGTCGATGTTCCTCGTCCCCAAATATCTCGTGAACCTGGAGACCGGTGAGCTGGGCGAGCGCAACGGCGCCTACGTCACCAACGTCGAGAAGAAGATGGGCCTGAAGGTCTCCACGACCTGCGAGCTCACGTTCGGCGAGAAGCACCCGGCCATCGGCTACCTGGTCGGCGGCGTGCACGAGGGCATCAAGCAGATGTTCATGGTCATCGAGCACGCCCGCATGATGGTCGGCGCGAAGGCCATCGCCACGCTGTCCACCGGCTACCTCAACGCGCTCGACTACGCCAAGAACCGCGTCCAGGGCGCCGACCTCACCCGCTCGGCCGACAAGACCGCCCCGCGCGTCACCACGACCCACCACCCCGACGTGCGCCGCGAGCTCATGTTGCAGAAGTCGTACGCCGAGGCGATGCGCGCGCTGGTCATCTACACGGCCACGATCCAGGACACCATCCAGATCGCGGAGTTCGAGGGCCGCCGGGACCACGCCGCCGAGGCGCTGAACGACCTGCTGCTCCCGCTCGTCAAGGGCGTCGGCTCCGAGCGGTCCTACGAGCTGCTCGCCCGCTCGCTCCAGACGCTGGGCGGCTCGGGCTTCCTGCAGGACTATCCGATCGAGCAGTACATCCGCGACGCGAAGATCGACTCCCTCTACGAGGGCACCACCGCGATTCAGGGTCTCGACCTGTTCTTCCGCAAGGTCCTCAGGAACCAGGGCGCGGCGCTGGGCTCGCTGCTCGGCGACATCAAGGCGTTCGCCGGCTCCGAGGCGGGCAACGGCCGCCTGAAGGAGGAGCGCAAGCTGCTCGGCGAGGCCGCCGACGAGGTCAAGACCATGGCGGACACGATGGCCGGCTGGGCCATCACGTCCATGGAGACCCCCGAGGAGGTCTACAAGGTGGGCCTCAACACCACCCGCTTCCTGATGTCGCTCGGCGACCTGGTGCTGGGGTGGCTGCTGCTGCGCCAGGCAGAGATCGCCCTCAGGGCCCTCGGCGAGTCCGACACCGACAAGGCGTTCTACACCGGCAAGGTCGGGGCCGCCACCTTCTTCGCCCAGACCGTGCTGCCCCGGATCGCCGCCGAGCGGCGCGTGCTCGCCGCCACCGGCCAGGACCTCATGCAGCTCCCGGAGGAGTCCTTCTAGGAAAGGCCCTTCCCCCGACGCGCCGTACGGCTGCCGCTCGCGTGAGCGGCAGCCGTACGGCTTTCGCGGGAACCTTCGTCTGAACCGCCGGCGTCAGCCGATGGCGTCGAGCTGCTCGACCGCAGGGCGGAGCAGCCAGAGGTCACCGCCGGGCGGCGCCTCCAGGCCGCGGACGGCCTTGCGGGCGGCGTGGTCGCCCTCGTCGGCTGCGGCGTGCACGATGTCGCTCGCCGCGAAGCGGTAGAACTCCAGCTCCGGGTGCGGCCAGGGCGCCGCGGCCGTGGCGGCGGGCAGCAGGTAGTCGATCGCCTTGAACAGGCTGCCGCCCTGCGGAGTGGTGTAGTGCCACAGGTCGACGCCGACGTGCTCCCCGATGGCGGCGAGCCGCGTCAGCGCGACCAGGTTGAAGGTCGAGTAGTGCCAGCTCCGGGTGCGGGTGATCTCCGTCGGCTGGGTGCCGTCGGCCGCGAGCTGCACGTCGAGCCGCTTGGCCCTGGCCTCCTCCACGATCTGCCGGGCCAGGTCGGGCTGGCCGATCGCCAGCGCGATCCCGGCGTTCTGCATGTCGTAGAAGGAGCCGTGGTTGTTCGTCTGGGCGGCCTCCTCGATGCCGTTCTTGCTCGTCCGCAGCCAGGTCAGGAAGTCGGCGTTCCACGACCGCATCGCGTCGTGGTCGGCCTTGGTCCACGATGGCGCGCCGAGATCGAGGATCGCCGTGGCGTCCAGGATGTCGGTGAACTGCTGCGAGAAGTCGATGATGCCGATGCCGCGCCCGGTCACCCGGCACGGGATGAACTGGGTGTAGTTGAGGCTCGGGTTCATCCGGGTCGCCGGGTCGATGAACCAGGTCCGCAGGTCGAGCGCCGCCCGCTCGGCATAGGCCGCCTTGCCCGTGTAGTACCAGGCCAGCGTGAGCGTGTAGACGGCGTTGAACATCTCGCCGCGCTCTTCGTGGTCGGTGATCTCGTCGATCGCCGGGTTGCGGACGCCGTCCTTCTGGATGTACGGGCAGCCCCAGGGGTTGTCGGGTGTCTTGGGCTGGCTGGGCCACCAGTACGGCGCCTCGCTCAGGTAGTCGTGCTTGTCACCGCTCGGAGGGAGCTGCGGCTTGTGCGTGACCGACCACGGCCCCTTGGTGAGCCAGCCGTCCGCCTGCGCGGTCAGCGTCTTGAGCTGACGGCGCAGGTCGGGGATGACACGGACGCCGAGGCGGGTGAGGGCGAGCCGTCGGCCGTCGAGCACCACCGTCTGCGGCCGCCTGGACCAGACGGCCGAATGCTCGGCCGCCGACGACGACGCGTCCGCCGACTCGGCGGACACCGCTGACTCGGCGGATGTCCCGGCGGACGCGTCCGGCTCCGGGTCGGCGAACGCTGGACTGGGCGGGACGGCGAGTGCGGCGGCTGTCGCCACGGCGGCGATCAGCGCTCCGACGCGCGGAAGGAAAGGCATTCCGGCTCTCCATTCATGAGGGGATCCCGGACCTTGCTAACCGCCTGGCCTCGTTACGATGCGCACGGCTCCTCGCCGCCGTCAATGGGCCCGATCGCAGGTCAGCGCCTTAAGAAGGGTGATTAACAAACTCTTCGCAGGTCAGTCGGCGTTCACGTATCTGAACCGCTTTCGCGTATCTGAATCGTTACCTGGCTCGCTCTTGATCCCGCACATGACTGCGAGCGAAAGTGTGCGGCAAGTGAAACACCCGGAAGCGGCACAACCCTGACCCCATCACCGCCTGGCATCGGTGATCGGCCCCGACCGCTTCTAGACATTGGGAGGCGAATGAGCCCAACGGAGATCCGTCGTTCTTTCCAGTAGTGTGATCACGCGCGGCCGGGTATGACCGATTGCGTACGGCCCGTTTACCTCGCCACTACCAGCGTCCCGGAGGTCGCACGATGGGCATCGGGGTCAGCATCTTCTTCATCACTCTCGGTGCGATCCTGAAGTTCGCCATCAAGTCCAACGTCCTGGGCCCCTGGGTACGCATCGACGTGATCGGCGTGATCTTCATGTGCGCCGGGGGCGTCGGCCTGCTGCTGAGCATCCTGTTCGCCGTGCGCCAGGGGCCGGCCACCGACCCGCACAACCTCCTGGAGCACGAGCACAACCCGGACCTGTGACGGGTCAGATGACGTACTGCGCAGCCACCCGGTTCGTCAGGATGGGCGCGATGAACTCCGCGATCACAGCGCGGTGCACCGGATGGTCACGGTAGACGAGGTAGTCCTCGACCGAGTCGAAGTCGGCCACCACGGCGAAGCCGAAGTTGCCCTCGTTGATCCCCGCGTCGGGGCCGACCGCGTAGTTCCGCAGCTCCGGGATCGCGGCGGGCAGCTCGCGCAGCCGCTTGGCCACCTCCGCCTTCTGAGCCTCCGTGGCGTCCTCGGTCCACTGCAACAGGACGATGTGCCGGAACATGGCCTCCCCCTCGTGGTGGTTTATCCCCGACACCTTCTCACAACCAGTGCCACTCGATCGACGCCCGCTTCCGGCGCGCGGCGAGCCACTCGCGGAAGGCCGCCGCTCCGGCCGCCGCGAGCGTCTCCGGGTCGTCCCGCGAGGCCCGGCGCTCCAGGACCATCCCGGTGAGGTAGCCCCCCGCGTGCTCCACCGGCCCCACCATCGACTCGCGGGCCGCGTGGCGCAGCGGCGCGGGCAGCTCCCCGGCCCACCGCTCACCGATCGTGATCTCGGCCTCGCGGCAGCCGAGCAGGCCGCCGAGGCCCCGCAGCAGCTCGCCGTTCACGGGCTGGCAGGCGGTCACCCAGAGCGCCCGGACGCGGTCGAAGTCGGCCTGGTGATCGGCCAGATAGGCGGGGGCGAGCTCCGCCTCCTTGCGCCGCCGGAAGCGCCGCCGCCGCGCGATCCCGGCGATGAACGCCTCGAACTGCTCGCCCGACATGGACATCTCGGCCAGCCACGCGAGGGTGGAGGCCCGGTCGTGGAGCCCCCGCGACCGCCGGAACTCGTCGGCGGCGGCCCGCACATCCTCCTCGTCCAGCGGCTCGTCATCGGTCATGATCTCGTTCAGCAGGAGGCTCTGCTCGACGATCTCGTCATGCACGGCCCGGTCCCCGCGCGGGAGCCGCCGCAGCATCGTCAGCGCCTCGGCCACGTGCACGTGGACCTTGTCCACGCTCACCAGGTAGCCCGCCGCCCAGTGCGTCGAGTGGTCGGCCAGCCACGGCACGCCGTCGTCGGCCGGGGCCGACAGCGCCACCGTGCCGCCCTCGGGGTGGCAGACCAGCAGGTCGTAGTCCACCACCGGGCTGCCCGGCCGTACGTCGACGACGAGCTGCGGCCGCGCGGCCGGGTGCCTCGCGGACCACTCGGCGACCGCGTGCCGGGCCTCGGTGACAGCCGTACGGCGGCGGCGGAACCCGCGCAGCAGCTCGACGCCCTCCGTGAGGACCTGGGCGAAGCCGGGAGCCGTCATGCCCACTCCCCCACGAGCCAGCCGGCGATGGCCTCACTGATCGGGAGACCGGTGCGCTCCTCGATCGGGTCCCAGGAGCCGTTCGGGTCGATCTCCAGGAAGACGTGATCCCCCTCGGGCGTGACGACGAGGTGGATCACGCCGTAGCCCAGCCCCAGCGAGGCGGCCAGCTCGGCGCACCGCCGCTCGACGTCCCGGGGCAGGCGGTGTACGGCACAGCCGGGCGGGTTCGGCCCGACCCGCGCGGCGAAGACCCGGCGCCCGACGACGACGGCGCGGAGCTCGACGGCCTTGGGGAGGAAGGGCTGCAGGATGACGGGCTCGTGCTGGAGCCGATGACGGGACGTGAGATGCCGCCGGCTCACGACGGTCGTGTGGACGCGGTGGTCCTGCCCGTCGATCCGCAGGTCCTCCGGATCGAGCAGCTTGACCACCAGCCTGCCTCTGGCCCGCTCGTACGCCGGGACCAGCTCACCGGGATCGTTGGTGTAGACGGTCTCCGGCACCGTGAACCCCAGCTCGACCGCCCGGGCCATGTGGATCAGCTTGTTGTGGGCCTGCCGGGTCACCGGATGCCGGCACGGCAGCCAGCGGGCCCGCACGAGCTCCCACACCCCGTCGAGATGGAAGCGGGACTGCCACTCGACGTGGGCGCGATGAGTCGGGTCGGACACGTTGGCGGCGGCCACCGACCGGTTGGGCCGCCGGTTCCAGACCGCCGTCACCGTGGCGAGATCGACGACCTGCGACCCGGTGTCCAGCGTCAGCCGGTGGGTCCCACCGGCGAAGGTGGCGGTCACCCGGGACCTGCCGGGAAACTCGCCGCTGTCCCACCAGGTGACCGGGACCCCCCGGCGTTCGACCTTCGGGAGGACCCGGCTCACGGTCATGTCCCGCCGGTCGCTCAGTATGAGGATCACACCGGCAACGGTAGGAATCGGGTCTTGAGGCTCACTGGTAGGTTACTTGCGCAGGTGATCTTCCGGTTCTCAGCTCCAGGCGAGCATCCTAAGCGGGTCCTCCAGCATGGCGCCCACGTCGCGGAGCAGGTAGGAGCCCTCCTCGCCGTCGATCACCCGGTGGTCGAACGACAGCGCCAGCGTGGTCACCTTGCGGACGGCGAGCTGCCCGCCGACCACCCAGGGCATGTCCCTGATCTGGCCGAGGGCGAGGATCGCGGCCTCTCCCGGGTTGAGGATCGGGGTCCCCGCGTCGACCCCGAACACGCCGATGTTCGTGATCGTGATCGTCCCGCCGGTCAGCTCGGCGGGCCCGCACTTCCCGGCACGGGCGCGTTCGGTCAGCTCGGCGAGCGCCCGGGCGAGCTCCGGGAGCGCCATCGCGTCCGCGTCCTTGATGTTCGGCACGATCAGGCCGCGTTCGGTGGCGGCGGCGATGCCGAGGTTGACGTAGCGCCTCACGACGATCGCCTCGTCCGTCCACGTGGCGTTGGCCATCGGATAGCGCTTCACCGCCGTCAGCAGCGCCCTGGCGACCAGCAGCAGCGGGGTGACCTTCACACCGGCGAAGTCGGGCAGCGGGCGCAGCCGCTTGACGGCTTCCATCGTCTCGGTCACGTCCACCTGGAGGAACTCGGTCACGTGCGGCGCCGAGAACGCGCTCGCGACCATCGCCTGGGCCGTCGCCTTCCGGACGCCCCTGACCGGGATCCGCTCCTCCCGCCCCTGTACGGCCGGCGCCGGCCTCTCCCGGGACGGGACGACCTCCTGGTACGCGGCCCCCTGGTACGGGGGGGCCACGGCGGCCTGGACGTCCTCGCGGGTGATCGAGCCCTGAGGGCCGGTGCCCGCCACGGTCGCCAGGTCCACGCCGAGGTCCTTGGCCAGCTTCCGCACCGGCGGCTTGGCCAGGACCTTGGCCAGGACGCCGTTGCCGCCGGAACCGGCCGGGACCGGCTCGCCGACGGCCGCTGGGGCTTCCGGAGCCGCTGGGGCTTCCGGAGCCGCCGGGGTTCCGGGAGTCGTCTTTCGGGGGCGGCGCTTGGTGGAGCTGACCTTGACGCCGTAGCCGACCAGCACGGGCTGCCGCTGATCCTTGCCGGCGGTCCCGTCCGCGCTGTCCTCGGCGCCCTCGCCCCCACTGGCCGGCGTGCTCTCCGCTGTGCTCTCCGCGGTGCTGTCCGCTGGGGGGTTCGGCACGAGGTCGGCCGCGAGAGCCGTACGGTCCTCAATCTCGACCGCGATGATCGGCGAGCCGACGTCGACCGTCTCGCCCTCGGTGGCCATCAGGGCCGACACCGTGCCGTCGAACGGGCACGGCAGCTCGACGACGGCCTTGGCCGTCTCGATCTCGACGATCGTCTGGTTCAGCGTGACCGTGTCACCCGCGGCGACGTGCCACCTGACGATCTCGGCCTCGGTCAGGCCCTCGCCCACGTCAGGGAGTTTGAACTCACGAAGCATGAGGATCCCTCCCTCTCAGTAGGTGAAAGCGCGGTCGACGGCGTCCAGGACCCGGTCGAGGTCCGGCAGGTAGTGGTCCTCCAGCCGGGACGGCGGGTAGGGCGTGGAGAAGCCACCGACCCGCAGCACCGGGGACTCCAGGTGGTAGAAGCAGCGCTCGCTGATCCGGGCGGCCAGCTCCGCGCCCAAGCCCGTGAAGACCGGCGCCTCGTGGACGACCACGCAGCGGCCGGTCCGCTCGACCGATCCGGCGACCACGTCCATGTCGAGCGGGCTGAGCGAGCGCAGGTCGATCACCTCCAGGCTCCGCCCCTCCTGCTCGGCCGCTCCCGCGGCCTCCAGGCAGGTCTTCACCATCGGGCCGTAGGCGAGCAGGGTCACGTCGGAGCCCTGCCGTACGGTCCTGGCCCGGTCGAGCGGAACGCCGGCCGCCATGAGGTCGACCTCGGCCTTGTCCCAGTAGCGCCGCTTCGGCTCGAAGAAGATGATCGGGTCGTCGCAGCGGACCGCGTCCTGGATCATGGTGTACGCGTCGGCCGGGTTGGAGCAGGCCACCACGCGCAGCCCGGCGGTGTGCGTGAAGTACACCTCGGGGGACTCGGAGTGATGCTCCACGGCGCCGATGCCGCCCCCGAACGGGATGCGGACGACGACGGGCAGCCTCACCTTGCCGAGCGACCGGAGGGGCATCTTCGCGAGCTGGGTGATGAGCTGGTCGGCCGCGGGGAAGACGAACCCGTCGAACTGGATCTCGCACACGGGCCGGTAACCGCGCAGCGCCAGCCCGATCGCGGTGCCGATGATGCCCGACTCGGCGAGCGGCGTGTCGATCACGCGATCCTCGCCGAAGTCCTTCTGCAGCCCGTCGGTGACCCGGAACACGCCGCCGAGCTTGCCGACGTCCTCACCCATCACGAGGACCTTGGAGTCGTCCTCCATGGAGCGGCGCAGGCCCTCGTTGAGCGCCTTACCGAGAGTGAGTGTGGTCATCGCTCGAACCCCGCCAGGTAGGTCAGGTACTGCTCGCGCTCCTCGTCGACGATGGAGTGCGGGCCGGTGTAAACGTGCCGGAACAGCGCCTCCGGCTCCGGGTCCGGGAGCTCCAGGCAGCGCCTTCTGATTTCCCTGCCGAGCGTGTCGGCCTCCGCCTCGACCTTGTCGAAGAACTCCTGGTCGGCGAGCTCGTTCTTGAAGAGGTAGGCCTTCACGCGCTCGATCGGGTCCTTGAGCTTCCACGCCTCCAGCTCGTCGGCCACGCGGTAGCGGGTCGGGTCGTCGGAGGTGGTGTGCGCGCCCATCCGGTAGGTGAACGCCTCGATCAGCGTCGGGCCCTGCCCCTCGCGGGCGTCGCGGAGGGCCTTCCGCGTCACGGCCAGGCAGGCGAACACGTCGTTGCCGTCCACCCGCACGCCGGGGAAGCCGAAGCCGGACGCCCGCTTGTACAGCGGGATCTTCGACTGCTTCTCCAGCGGCTCGGAGATGGCCCACTGGTTGTTCTGGCAGAAGAACACGACGGGGGCGTTGCAGACCGACGCCCAGATGAATGCCTCGTTCACGTCGCCCTGTGAGGTCGCGCCATCGCCGAAGTACACGATCGTGGCCGCCTCCGCACCGTCGCGCTGGATGCCCATCGCGTAGCCGACCGCGTGCAGCGTCTGAGAGCCGATGACGATCGAGTACAGGTGGAAGTTGTGCTCCGCCGGGTCCCATCCGCCGTGGTTCACGCCGCGGAAGAGGCCGAGCAGCTTCACCGGGTCGACGTCGCGGCACCAGGCCACGCCGTGCTCCCGGTAGGTCGGGAACGCCATGTCGGCGTCGGTGAGCGCGCGGCCCGAGCCGATCTGCGCCGCCTCCTGCCCGAGAAGGGAGGCCCAGAGTCCCAGCTCCCCCTGCCGCTGGAGCGCGACCGCCTCCAGGTCGATCCGGCGGACGAGGACCAGGTCCCGGTAGAGGGAGCGGACCTCTTCGGCGGTCAGCTCGATGTCGTAGTCAGGGTGCTCCACCAGCTCACCTTCCGGGGTGAGCAGTTGGACGAACTCCGGGGGTGCGTCAACACCGCGAGGGGCGTCGGCTGTCACATGCCACTCCTGTGCTCTCAGGGCATCCATGGGTGGGATCGCCACCGCTGTCTGGCCGGATCTTCACGCGTCCATCCTCGGGGGTTTGAGGCCATACGCGTATGCGGACATCGTGGCAGAGTTCGCACTTGGTTGTGCATCCGACATTGCCGTCCACATCTTGCCGATTCCCGCCCCGCCGGAGCCCACACTCGGCGGAGCCCTCGGGCCGCTCCGCCGCACTCTGCCGCCGGGGACCGCGCGTGGCCGTGGCCGTTGCGGCTGTCGATAGGCTGGGGGAAAGCTACCCCACCCACCTGGAGGAACATCGTGGCGCGCGTCATCGTCGACGTCATGCTCAAGCCGGAGATCCTCGACCCGCAGGGCCAGGCCATCGCGCGGGCGCTGCCCCGGCTCGGTTTCTCGGGCGTCTCCGGCGTACGGCAGGGCAAGCGATTCGAGCTGGAGCTGGACGGGCCGGCCGACGAGGCCGCGCTTGCGGACGTCCGAAAGATGGCCGAGACCCTTCTCGCCAACACGGTGATCGAGGACTTCGTGATCCGCGTGGAGGGGTAAAACCGCATATTTCCCAGCATGAGGACCAGGACAAGGTCCGCCAAAGTGGACATCGGTTGAGCAAAAACCGTCTCTTGGCCGAACCCTAAATAACAGACGCGTGATTTTGCGGTTAGCCCTGATTCATCGGGGAAGCCTACCTTGGTGACCTTCGACACCGGGGAGGGGTCCGGTGGATATTGAGTTTTCGCTCGCCATGCCGCGGGATGCGATCGGCATCCCGATGGTTCGCCGTGTGCTGGGGGACGCTCTGCGGTCACTCGGCGTGACCGAGGGCTGCGTGTCCGACATTCTCCTGGCGACGTCCGAGGCCTGTGCCAACGCGGTGCGCCACGGCGGCCCGGCCAACCGTTACGAGGTCATGGCCACGATCGGCGACGGACGCTGCGAACTGCGCGTCATAGATCGCGGCCACGGCCTGCACACGATCCCCAAGCAGTACCCCCCGAGCGACGCCGAGAACGGCCGGGGCATCCTCATCATGCGGGCCGTCGTGGACGAGATCTCCTTCGACATCACGCCCGGCCGCGGCACCACCGTCCGGCTGAGCAAGGAGCTCGACTGGGACGAGGACGCCATCGCCCACCATCTCACCCTCGACAGGCAACTAGCCGCCGTCTAACCCCTTCCGCGTGATCATGCACGGGTCCCGGCCACCGCGCCGTAGCCGCGCAAACGCTGGCCGTGATCATACAAGCAAGCACACGCCACCCGCATGATCACAAAGATGCTTTGCGCAGCTCATTATGGGCGCGCGTGAATGCACGCATGATCACGCACGGCTGCGGCGCAGGTGAACGGGGCGGCCGGGGAACATGTGCATGATCACCCCAACGTGATCACCCCAACATGATCACCCCAGCGTCCCAATGGGGGTGGTTGATTTGGCGACTTCGATAACCTGAGGTGTACCGCCACAGACCGCCGTCCGCCAGGAGACGGTGGCGTGCGCTGCCCGCTTGGAGGGAACACTGTCATGAGCGCTGCCCGGGTGGGCGTCGTCACCTTCCCCGGAACACTCGACGACCAGGACGCCGCGCGAGCCGTACGGCTGGCGGGAGCGGAGGCCGTGCCGCTGTGGCACGCCGAGCACGACCTCAAGGGAGTTGACGCGGTCTTCCTCCCCGGCGGGTTCTCCTATGGCGACTACCTGCGCTGCGGGGCCATCTCGCGGTTCTCCCCGCTGATGGACGAGCTGATCCCGGCCGCGCGAAGCGGGCTGCCGGTGCTCGGCACGTGCAACGGCTTCCAGATCCTCTGCGAGGCGCACCTGCTGCCCGGCGCCCTCACCCGCAACGAGGGCCTCCACTACGTCTGCCGCGACCAGCGCGTACGGGTGGAGAGCACGGACACGGCGTGGACGGCCGACTTCGAGAGCGGTCAGGAGATCGTCCTGCCGGTCAAGCACGGCGAGGGACGCTACGTGGCCGACGCGGAGACGCTGGCGGGCCTGGAGAGCGAGGGCCGGGTGGTCTTCCGGTACGCCGGAGGCAACCCGAACGGGTCGCTCAACGACATCGCCGGCATCACGAACGAGGCGGGGAACATCGTGGGCCTCATGCCCCACCCCGAGCACGCCGTCGAGGACCTCACCGGAGCCCCGAGCGTCGACGGCAGGGGCTTCTTCACCTCCATTCTCAAGAAGCTGGTGAACGCATGACCCTCGACAGCGTGAAGCGCGCCCAGGAGACCCCTGAGGAGCGCCAGCCGTTCGCCGAGCTCGGCATGAAGGACGAGGAGTACGAGCGGGTCCGCGAGATCCTCGGGCGGCGTCCGACCAGTTCCGAGCTGGCGATCTACTCGGTCATGTGGAGCGAGCACTGCTCCTACAAGTCGTCGAAGGTCCACCTGCGGCAGTTCGGCACGAAGGCGCCCAAGTCCGAGGCGCTGCTGGTCGGCATGGGCGAGAACGCCGGCGTGGTGGACATCGGCGACGGCTGGGCCGCCACCTTCAAGATCGAGTCGCACAACCACCCGTCGTACGTCGAGCCGCACCAGGGGGCGGCGACCGGCGTCGGCGGCATCGTCCGCGACATCATGTCCATGGGCGCCCGGCCGATCGCGGTCATGGACGCGCTGCGCTTCGGCGGAGCCACCCAGCCCGACACGCGGCGGGTGCTCCCCGGAGTGGTCGAGGGCATCAGCCACTACGGCAACTGCCTGGGCCTGCCCAACATCGGCGGCGAGGTCGTCTTCGACCCCTGCTACATCGGCAACCCGCTCGTCAACGCGCTCTGCGTGGGCCTGCTGCGCAAGGACCAGATCAAGCTGGCCACCGCGCCCGGCCCCGGCAACAAGGTCGTGCTGTTCGGCGCCCGGACCGGCGCCGACGGCATCGGCGGGGCCTCGGTGCTCGCGTCGGCGACCTTCGAGGACGAGTCGCACGCCAAGCGGCCCGCCGTACAGGTCGGCGACCCGTTCATGGAGAAGCTGCTGATCGAGTGCTGCCTGGAGCTCTACCAGGCCGACGTGGTGGTCGGCATCCAGGACCTCGGCGCGGCCGGCGTCTCGTGCGCGACGACGGAGCTCGCCGCCAAGGGCACCGGCGGGATGCAGGTCAACCTCAACCTCGTCCCGCTGCGCGACCCCACGCTGCGGCCCGAGGAGATCCTGATGAGCGAGTCGCAGGAGCGCATGATGGCGGTCGTCGCCCCCGGCGACATCCCCGCCTTCATGGCGATCTGCGAGAAGTGGGACGTCCCCGCGACGGTCATCGGCGAGGTCACCGACACCGGCAGGCTCGTGATGACGTGGGACGGCGAGACGATCGTCGACATCCCGCCGGGCACGGCCGCCGACGAGGGCCCGGTCTACGAGCGTCCCTTCCACGAGCCCGAGGGCCAGGCGGCGCTCAACGCCGACAGCCCGGCGCGGCTCCCACGCCCCGAGGACCTCCGCGCGACCCTGCTGACCCTGCTCGGCTCGCCGAACCTCGGGTCCAAGGAGTGGGTGACGTCGCAGTACGACAGGTACGTCCGGGGCAACACCGTCCTCGCCCAGCCCGCCGACGCCGGGATGCTGCGGATCTCCGAGGTCATGCCGGGGGCCGAGGAGACCACCCGGGGCATCGCGCTCGCGACCGACGGTAACGGGCGATACGCCAAGCTCGACCCCTACGCCGGGGCCCAGCTCGCGCTCGCCGAGGCGTACCGGAACGTGGCCGTGACCGGGGCGAAGCCCCTGGCCGTGACCAACTGCCTCAACTTCGGCTCGCCGGAGGACCCGGAGGTCATGTGGCAGTTCGCGGAGGCCGTGCGCGGCCTGGCGGACGCCTGCAAGACGCTGGGCGTGCCGGTGACCGGCGGCAACGTGTCGTTCTACAACCAGACCGGCGCCGTCGCGATCCACCCCACGCCGGTCGTCGGCGTGCTCGGCGTGATCGACGACGTCGCCAAGCGGGTCAGGCCGGGCTTCACCGCTCCGGAGCTGCGCGTGGTCCTCCTGGGGGACACCAAGGACGAGCTCGGCGGCTCGGAGTGGGCACATGTCGTCCACGACCACCTGGGCGGCCTACCTCCCGAGGCGGACCTGGAGGCCGAGCGCGGCCTGGCCTCCGTGCTGGTCACGGCGGCGGCGGACGGCCTGCTCGAAGGGTCGCACGACCTGTCCGACGGCGGTCTGGCGATCGCCCTGACCGAGTCGTGCCTCGCCCAGGGCGTCGGGGCGACGGTGTCCCTGCCGGGCGAGGACGCGTTCGTCGAGCTGTTCAGCGAGTCGGCCGCCCGCGCGCTGGTCTGCGTGCGTCCCGAGGCGTTCGACGCGCTGGCCGAGCTCTGCGCCCGCCACGATGTGCCGTGCTACGGCCTCGGCACCACCGGCGGCACATCGCTCACGGTCGAAGGCGTCTTCGAGATCCCCGTGGACGATCTCCGTGAGACCCACTCGGGGGCCCTGCCCGCCATCTTCGGCTGACCCCCTTCACGTCGAAGGCCCTTCCGGCACTCATCCGGAAGGGCCTTCGCGTTGCCGGGAATCAGCCCTGAAGACTTGAACCATTCCAGAAAATACCTCAAGGCACTTTCACTGCGCCTGGCCGGAAACTCCGGTCCTCGCGAAGCCCGCTTCGCTCCGCCCGCAGGGCAAGACGCCAGCCGTTCGACCAACGATCCCGGTCGGCATCAGCGGTCACAAGCGGCGGGCCGGTCTTGCCGTCGTCGCCCTTCGGGCCCTGCGGGCCGGTGGCGCCGTCCTCCCCAGTCAATGCGTGGCCGGAGGGTCGGATCGCCGGGATAATCGGCCCCCGGGGGGATGGGGCCGCGTCGGTCGACGACGCGGCGCGACACACGACTGCCCTACCCGGAGGACCCGTGCCCGACCCGAGCCCGGCGGAGCATGCTCCGAGCCGCGAGCCGTACCTCCCTCCCGCGACACAGCCGGTCCGGGCCGTCGTGTGGACCATCCACCTCGTCGTGCCGCTGCTGGGCCTGTGGCTGCTCCTGGCCCGGCCCCATCTCGACATCGAGTGGCACGACAATCTCAGCCACTTCTGGCTGATCCTCGTCGTGGCGGGGGTCAACGTCGTCCTCGGCTGGCTGATCAGCCAGGCGTCGGCCCGGCGCGGCGACGCCCGGCTGCTGCTGGTGTCCCTGGTCTTCCTCAGCAGCGCCGGGTTCTTCCTGCTCCACGGGCTGGCCACACCGGGTCTCCTCCACCCGAAGGGCACCGTCGGCTTCGACCTGTCCCAGCCGGTGGGCCTCATGATCGCGTCGGTGTTCGCCTTCATCTCGGCTCTCCCCCTGGGCAACCGGGCGGCGACAGCCGTTCTCCGATCGCAGGCCGCGCTGCGGACCGGGCTGGGCGTGGTGCTGGTCGCGTGGGGCGTCGCGTCACTCATTCCGGGGCTCACGCCGCTCAGTGAGACGACGCCGCCCGGCGGCGTGGGGCTGGGGGGCCTCTCCCTCATCGGCGTGGCGCTCTACGCGGCGTCCGCGGCGATGATGTTCCGGCTGCATCGCAGGCGTCCCGCGGCGGTGCTGATCAGCCTCATCACGGCCTACGCGCTGCTGGCCGAGGCGATGATCGCCGGGATGTCCCATTACAACTGGCATCTGTCGTGGTGGGAGTGGCATCTCCTGCTGACGCTCGCCTTCCTCTTCGTGGCGTACAGCGCCTATCTCCAGTTCCGCCGGGAAGGGGCGACCGCCGGGCTTTTCGACGGGGTGGCGCTGGCGGCGACCGTCCGCCGCATTCGGGAGGAGTACGAGGAGGCGTTGGAGGAGCTGGTCGGCCACCTGCGCCGCAGGACCGAGTCGGGCGTTCCCGTGGCCACCCGGCTGGCGGGCCGGTTCCGGCTCACCGAGGGCCAGGCGGCGGTGCTCGACCGGGCCGGGGCCGCGCTGGCCGCCGAGCGCGACCTGTCCGAACGGCTCGGCGCGCTCGTCGACGTCGGCCGCCGGACCCGCGTCGGGCTCCCCGAGCCCGACCTGCTGGCCACCGCCCTCGACCGCGTACGGCAGGCCTACGGCGACGTGCGGCTCAGCCTCATGCGCGACGGCCACCTGATCCCCTACGGCCCGCATGACCCCCAGCCGGGCCACGACGTCCGGGCGCTGGCGGAGGGGGCCGTGATCGCCGAGGACGGCCGCGTCGTCCACCCCCTGACCGTGAAGGGACGGCTCGCCGGAGCCCTGTCCGTCCCGGTGGGCGTGACGGCGCAGGACGAGGCGCTGGCGGCCACTCTGGCGGGCCAGATGTCGATCTCCCTGGAGAACGCCCGCCTCTACCAGGAGCTCGACACGCTGTTCCGGCAGTACATGTCTCCCGCCGTGGCCCGCTCCCTGCTGGCCGACCCCGGTCAGGCGGCCCTGGGCGGCAAGCTCGTCGAGGTGACGGCGCTCTTCGCCGATCTCCGGGGCTTCACCACGTTCTCGGAGCGGGTCTCCCCCGGCGAGATCGTCGAGATGCTGAACCGCTACCACACGGCGGCCGTGCCCTGCATCCTCGGCAACGACGGCACGATCGTCCAGTTCGTCGGCGACGCGCTGCTCGCGCTCTTCAACGCGCCCGTACGGCAGGGCGACCACGCCGCGAAAGCCGTACAGGCCGCGTTGGAGATGCAGGAGGCGTCCGCCGAGGTGTCGCGTCAGGTGGTGGCGGAGCAAGCCGCGGGGCTGCTCGCGGACGTGGAGTGGCCGACGTTCCGCGTCGGGGTGAATACGGGGATGGCCCTCGTCGGCAACATCGGCAGCCCGGAGTTCCGCGGGTTCAACGCGATGGGCGACGCGGTCAACGTGGCGGCCCGGCTCCAGGCGCTGGCCGAGCCCGGCACCGTGGTCATCGGCCAGGCGACCCGCGACCAGATCGGGCCGGCGAAGGTGGTGTCGCTGGGCGACCTCTCGCTGAAGGGCAAGGAGCAGACCGTCCACGCCTACCGGCTGATCACCCTCGGATGAGGCCGGCCCACCGGTAAAACTGCCTTTACCGGCGGCCCGTGGAGGGCCAACACTGGGGCACGGCATGACGGACGGCATACGCCGCTACTGGGGAGGTGCCGGGTGACCGGTTCGGAACCGGGCGAGTTCCTCGCCCTGCTGACCGCGGACGAGATCGCGGACCTGCGGGCGGCCGGGCGCACCCGCCGTTGGGATCGCGGGTCGACGGTGATGAACGAGGGCGAGACCGCCGACTGGGTGCTCGTGCTGACCTCCGGCAGGGTCAAGGTGTCCTCGCACACGGCCAGCGGGACCGAGGTCGTGCTCGCCGTACGAGGCCCGGGGGCGCTCGTCGGAGACATGTCCGCGCTTGACGGCCATCCCCGGTCGGGCACGGTGACGGCCCTGGAGCCGATCGAGGGGTTCGTCGTCCACGACTTCCCCGGCTTCCTGAAGGACCACGGCCGGGTCGCCGTGCTGCTCATGCGGCTCGTCATCGGCCGCCTGCGGGACGCGGACCGCAAACGCGTCGAGTACGGCGCGTTCGACACAGCCGGGCGGGTGGCGACCCGGCTCGTCGAGCTGGCCGAGCGGTACGGCGAGCCGGCCGAGGGCGGGGTCAAGGTGGCCCTGCCGCTCTCCCAGGACGAGCTGGCCGGCTGGACCGGCGCGTCCCGCGAGGCGGTCAGCAAGGCGCTGCGCAGCTTGAGGGATCGCGGGCTGATCGAGACCGGCCGCCGCCGGGTGATCGTTTATGACCTCGAAGGGCTCCGCAAGCGGGCCCGCTGATCCCCTCGGCCAGGAAAAATCGGGATAAAGCACAATCGACGGCATGACCGTCGCCGTCCCCCTGCGCCCCGGGTCGCCGGAATACGCCCACGCCATGAGGTACGCCTGGCGGGTCTGCTCGGTCACCGGGCTCGGCCTCGTGCTGATCGGCATCAGCTCCAGCACGCTCAACGTCGCGCTTCCCGAGGTCGTGCGGCACTTCCACGCCGGGCCGCTCGCGTCGAGCTGGATCCTGCTGTCGAACCTGCTGGTCAGCACGGCGACGCTGGTCTTCTTCGGCAGGGTCGCCGACCTGCTGGGCAGGCGGGAGATCTATCTCCTCGGGTTCGCCATCTTCACGGCGGCGTCGCTGCTCGCCGGGATCGCGCCCAACGTGGGTCTCCTCATCGTGATGCGGGCGGTCCAGGGCCTGGGAGCGGCGATGATCCTCGCCAACGGCACCGTCATCATCACCGCCGCGTTCCCGCCCGACCGGCTGAGCCAGGGGATGGGCGTCTACATGGCGACGCTGTCGGTGGCCCAGCTCGCGGGACCGACCCTCGGCGGCCTGATCGCGGGCGCGCTCGGCTGGCGCTGGATCTTCTGGATCAACGTGCCCGCCGGGCTGGTCGCGCTGGTCTGGGGCGCCTTTACGCTCCGGAAGGTGCCCAAGGGCCCCCGCGAGCCCGTGGACGCGCTCGGCAACCTCATCGTCTTCGTCGTGCTCTCGGCGGCGCTGATCGCGATCAGCCAGAGCGATCCGCTTCCCGGGCTGCTCGCCGTCGCGCTCGTTCCCGTGCTGGTGCTCGTGGAGCGGAGGGCCCGCCATCCCGTGTTGAACCTCACGCTGTTCGGCGGCCGGATGCTGATCTTCGCCAACCTCGCGTCGTTCTGCAACGCCCTGGCCCGGTCGTCGCTGATCCTGCTCGTGGGGCTCTACTTCCAGGCCGCCCGCGGGGTGGACGCCCTGACCGCCGGACTCGGCGTCCTGCCCGTCCCGATCGGGATGACGCTCGCCTCCCCGATCGCCGGCGCCCTGGGCCGCCGCGTCAGCCCCTACGCGCTGTCGGTCGGCGGGTGCGTGGCCACCGCCACGGGGCTGCTGGTGCTCGGGCTCTCGCCCGGCGCCGCCACGCCGTACTGGGTGATCGGGCTGGGGCTGTTCGTCGCCGGATGCGGCAGCGGAGCCTTCCTCACGGGCAACACCACCCAGGTCATGAGCGCGCTGCCGCCCGGGAGCCTCGGAGTCGTGAACGGCTTCCGCATCATGATCATGAATATCGGGATCGTGCTGAGCGTGGCGACGACGCTGACCGTGCTGACCAGCTCCGTGACGCCCGAGCTGCGCGGCCAGGTCTACGCCGGCACGCTCTCGCGGGTGTCCCCCGTGGCTCTTCAGGAGCTGATGAGCGGATTCCAGCGCACCTACGTGGCGCTGTTCGGCGTCGCGGTGCTCGGGGCCCTCTGCGCGGCCATGGCCTCGACACCGGACATCAGCAGGTCGAGTCCGAAGGCGTAGTAGCGCTCGACGTCGGGCTCGGGCTCGAAGGTCTTGGCGAAATCCACCATGCGCGGGAACCGGTCGGCGGGCAGCGACTCCAGCGCCAGCCGCTTCTGGCGCCGCCACTCGGCCGCCTCGCTCTCGCTCATGCGCACCGGACAGCCGGGCTGGCCGTCCACAAGCGCGATGGCCCCCTGGAGCAGGTGGGACGAGATGAAATAGCCCTCCTCCAGGGTGAATCCCGCCTGGGAAAGCAGGTCGAGGGCCACCTCGGTGGCACGGGTGAAGCTCTCCACCCCCTGTTTCTCGATCATGGGGAAGATCGAGGTCAGGCTGGGATGCCGCCGCAGCACGCGGACCAGCGCCTCGACCATCGCCCGGAGCCGGGCGTTCCAGGGTGCGGCGGGGTCGAACTCCGGCGTGACCACCTCGGCCAGCACCTGGTCGGCGACGCCCTGGAGCAGCAGGTCCTTGTTCTTGAAATGCCAGTAGAGGGCCATCGGCGTCACGCCCAGCTCCTGAGCCAGCCGCCTGATGGTGACCGCCTCGACCCCATCCGCGTCGGCCAGCCCGACGGCCTTGTCCACCACGGCCTGGCGGGTCAGCTTCTCCGCGGCTCCCATGGCCATCTCCCTCGTTTCCGTGCGGCGCTTGACAACTATACGCCGTACAAGGTCTCCTATGCATTGTACATGTACGCCGTACATGTACTCCGTACAAGAAGGAGGACCCATGACCGGAAGATGGTGGGCGCTCGTCGCGGTGGCGCTCGCGACCTTCATGACCTATCTGGACAACAACGTGGTCAACGTGGCGCTGCCGACGATCCAGCGGGACCTCGGGCTCACGATCTCGGGCCTGGAATGGATCGTGAGCGCCTACATCCTGGTGTTCGCCGGGCTGCTGCTCGTGGGCGGGCGGCTGGCCGACGTCTTCGGCCTGCGGACGGTGTTCTTCACCGGGCTCGGGATCTTCACCCTGGCGTCGGTCGCCGCCGGACTGGCCGGCGGTCAGGAGATGCTGATCGCCGCGCGGGCCGTACAGGGAGTGGGGGCCGCGCTGCTCACGCCCACGTCACTGGCCCTGCTGACGAAGATCTTTCCCGACCCGCGCGAGCGGGGGACGGCGGTCGGCATCTGGAGCGCCGTGGGAGCGCTCGCCCTCGCCATCGGCCCCCTCACTGGCGGCGTCCTCAGCGAGAACGCCGACTGGGGCTGGATCTTCCTGATCAACGCGCCCATCGGCGCCGTCACGGCGGTGATCGGGTTCCGGTCGATCCGCGCCCAGGGCGCACATGCGGCAAAGGCCGCGCGCGCCCGTCTCGACCTGCCCGGCCTCGTGACCTCGGCGCTGGCGCTGCTCGCGCTGACCTACGCCCTGATCGAGGGCGAGTCGCGCGGCTGGTCGTCGGCCCCCATCCTGGGCTCGTTCGCGCTCGCGGCCGTCGCCGCCGTCGCCTTCCTGATCATCGAGTCCCGTACGGCACAGCCGATGATCGACCTCACCCTCTTCAGGGAGCGGATCTTCAGCGGGGGCCTGCTCTCCATGGGGCTGTGGGCGTTCGGCGTGTTCGGCATCTATTTCTTCACCGCGCTCTTCCTGCAGAGCGCGCTCGGCTTCACCCCCACCCAGGCCGGCGCCGGGTTCGTACCGATGGCCCTGCTCATGGCCATGATCGCCATCGTGTCGCCACGTATCGCCGCGCGGTTCGGCAGCGCCCGGACGGTCGCGGCCGGGCTCGGCCTGATGGCCATCGCCGTCGGCGGCCTGTCGAGCGTGGGCGAGGGCGACGGCTACACCGATCTGCTTCCGTGGTTCCTGCTGTACGGCGCGGGCGCCGGGCTGCTGGTCCCCCTCACCAACCTCGTGCTCAGCGCGATGCCGTCGGCCAGAGCCGGTGTGGCGTCCGGTGTGCTCAACGTCTCGCGGGAGGTCTTCGGGCTGCTCGGCATCACGATCCTCGGCGCGATCCTCAACTCCCGCGAGAGCGTCGTCACGGGGGCTCCGCTGCACAGGTTCCTGGAGGCCTACCAGTTCACGCTCCTCGTGGCGGCCGCGATCGTCCTGGTCGGCGTCCCGGTCAGCCTCTACGCACTCCGGCAGGCCCGTACGGCGGCACCCTCAGTGGAAGGCCAAGCGGAGGCTCCGATGGCCCCGGCCGTCTCGGAGTCCCTCGCCTGACGGGCGGACGACGGCGGGCGGACGACGAGGCATCAGGCGGGCTCGGCCAGAATGAACACGTGCCGCCACGCAGACTCGACCCGGGGAAGGTCCGGGAGGCGCTCGACGCCCAGCTTCTCGACCTGGGGCAGCCGCCCTTCGAAGGCCCCGACGGCGCCGTCGGCGACGCGGGCGCGCGGGCGGTGCTCGGGGCCTACGACGCCGGCCTGACCCCGGTCAGGGACGCCGCACGCTTCGCCGTACGGCACCTGCTCGAAGAACTGGCCGCGCGGGCGCCCGGGCGGACGGTGGAGGTCCGGGTCCCGCCCTATGCGGCGGTGCAGTGCGTGGAGGGCCCCCGGCACACCCGGGGAACCCCTCCCAACGTCATCGAAACGGACCCGCGCACCTGGCTGGAGCTGGCCACCGGGCGGCTCGAGTGGTCGGATGCCATGGCGGCGGGCAGGATCTCCGCCAGCGGCGCGCGGGCCGACCTGTCCGGCTACCTGCCCCTGCTGTAAGCGGATCAGCCGTCAGGGTGCGCCGCCGAGCTTGTTCTCGACGCACCGCTGCGCCGCCTCCTGGCTGGGATAGAGCGCGGGGTCGAAGCACTCCCCGAGGTTCTTGCTCTGGTACCAGTAGTAGAGCAACACCCCGAAGATCACGGCGAGGACCAGCGTGACCACGCTCAGGACCAGGCCGATGACCGCCCGTCTCTTGTTGGAGTTCTTGGCGATCGCGACGATCCCCACGATCACGCCGGCGACCGCGACCAGCGTTCCGACGCCGCAGACGAGCAGCAGGACGAGGCTCGCGATTCCGAGCACCAGCGCCGCCGTGCCGAGCCCGCCGGCGCCCGGCGGAGGCCCCTGAGGCTGCCACGGCCCGCCCCACGGCGGCCCGGGAGGCCCGCCGGGCCCGGGCGGGGGCGGAGGCAGCGGCCCGCCGTACGGCCCTTGGCCCCCGTAGGGCCCCTGACCGCCATAAGGGCCCTGACCACCGGGACCCTGGCCGCCGTAAGGGCCTTCAGCGGGACCCTGGCCCGGCTCCTCACCCCGGCTCGGCTCCTGACCGGGTTCCCGCCCCCGGCCCCCTGGAGGCTGGTTCCCGCGGTCCTCGCCGGGCTCCTCCCGGGAGGTCATCGGGAAGATCGACCTCTGCTCGGGGTCGTCAGATGTCGCCACGGTCGTACTCCCCATCTGAAACTGGGCCCGTACCTGAATTTGGGCATGCCGGAAGGCCCAGACTCTCCCGGAAACCGGGGGCGGACCAGGCGTGACACGGCAAAGCACGGTCGATCGTTTGCCGCGACTTCTCCACCCACGGGTGCGAGCAGCATGAATGCCGAAATAGACTCAAGTACGTGTTGAAGGGCGACGGCCGTCTGGGCCATGACCTCGACCCCCAGGACCGCGCACCGCAAGACGCCTGTGGCGTCTTCGGTGTATGGGCGCCCGGGGAGGACGTTTCCAAACTCACCTACTACGGTCTGTACGCGCTGCAGCATCGCGGGCAGGAGTCCGCGGGCATCGCCGTCAGCGAGGGCAGCCGGATTCTGGTCTACAAGGACATGGGCCTGGTGGCCCAGGTGTTCGATGAGTCCATCCTCGGAACCCTGCGCGGCCACCTAGCCATCGGGCACTGCCGCTACTCCACCACCGGCTCGAGTGTGTGGGAGAACGCGCAGCCCACGCTGAGCTCCACCGAGGTCGGCGGTCTCGCGCTGGCCCACAACGGCAACCTGATCAACACCACCGAGCTGTCCGAACGGCTCGCACCGGGCACGATCAAGGCGACCACCGACACCGAGGTGCTGACGGCCCTGCTCGCGCAGGACGGCTCCCGCCCGGTCGAGGACGCGGCGGCCGAGCTGCTCCCCGAGGTCAAGGGCGCCTACTCCCTGGTGTGGATGAACGAGACCACGCTGTTCGCCGCCCGCGACCCGCAGGGAATCCGTCCCCTGGTGCTCGGCCGGCTGGAGCGCGGCTGGGTCGTCGCGTCGGAGACTGCGGCGCTCGACATCGTCGGCGCGTCCTTCATCCGCGAGATCGAGCCCGGCGAGCTCCTGACCATTGACGAGCGCGGGCTGCGGTCCCGCCGGTTCGCGGTCCCCGAGCCCAAGGGCTGTCTGTTCGAGTACGTCTACCTGGCCCGCCCGGACACCACGATCGCCGGGCGCGGTGTGCAGTCCACGCGCGTCGAGGTCGGCCGCGTGCTGGCCCGCGAGCACCCGGTGGACGCGGACCTCGTCATCCCCACGCCCGAGTCCGGCACGCCGGCCGCCATCGGCTACGCCGAGCAGAGCGGCATCCCGTACGGCCAGGGCCTGGTGAAGAACTCCTACGTCGGCCGCACGTTCATCCAGCCGTCGCAGACCATCCGGCAGCTCGGCATCCGGCTGAAGCTGAACCCGCTCCGCGAGGTCATCGAGGGCAAGCGCCTCGTCGTCGTGGACGACTCGATCGTGCGCGGCAACACCCAGCGCGCGATCGTGAAGATGCTCCGCGAGGCGGGCGCCACCGAGGTGCACGTCCGGATCTCGTCGCCGCCGGTCGCCTGGCCGTGCTTCTACGGCATCGACTTCGCGACCAGGGCCGAGCTGATCGCCGGATCCCTGTCGGTGGAGGAGATCCGCGGCTCGCTCGGCGCCGACTCCCTCGGCTACATCTCCCTCGATGGGCTGACCCGGGCCACGACGATCCAGGCCGACCGGCTCTGCCGGGCCTGCTTCGACGGCCAGTACCCGATCGCGATCGACCAGGACAGGGTCGGCAAGTACGTCCTGGAGGCCCAGCGATGACGAGTTACGCGGCCGCCGGCGTCGACATCGAGGCCGGTGATCGCGCCGTCGAGCTGATGAAGTCGCGCGTGGCGCGCTCGCGGCGGCCCGAGGTCGTCGACGACGCCAGCGGCTTCGCCGGGCTCTTCGACGCGTCGGCGTTCCTCCGCTACCGCCGCCCGCTGCTCGCCACCTCGACCGACGGCGTCGGCACCAAGGTCATGCTGGCCCAGCGGCTCGGGAAGCACGACACGATCGGCATCGACCTCGTCGGCATGGTCGTCGACGACCTCGTGGTCTGCGGGGCCGAGCCGCTGTTCATGACCGACTACATCGCCTGCGGCAAGGTGGTGCCCGAGCGCATCGCCGACATCGTGGGCGGCGTGGCCGAGGGCTGCCGTCTGGCGGGCTGCGCGCTCGTCGGCGGCGAGACCGCCGAGCACCCCGGCGCGATGGGCCCCGACGAGTACGACCTGGCCGGCGCCGGCACGGGCGTCGTCGAGGCCGACGAACTGCTGGGCCCCGACCGGGTGAGGCCGGGCGACGTCGTGCTCGGACTGGCGTCGAGCGGCATCCACTCGAACGGATACTCCCTGGTCAGGCACATCCTCAAGACCGCCGGGCTGGATCTCGGCCAGAAGCTGCCCGAGCTGTCCGGGACCCTGGGCGAGGAGCTGCTGGAGCCCACCCGCGTCTACTCCCTCGACTGTCTCGCGCTCATCCGCGAGACGGAGGTGCACGCGCTGGCCCACATCACCGGCGGCGGCCTGGCCGCCAACCTGGCGCGATCCCTTCCCGGCACGGTCGACGCCGTGCTGGACCGGGGCTCGTGGACGCCTCATCCGATCTTCGAGGTCCTGGCCGGCCACGGCCGCGTGCCGCAGGCCGAAATGGACAGGACCTTCAACCTGGGCGTGGGCATGTGCGCCATCGTCCCCTCCGAGCAGGCCGACCGGGCGACGGAGCTGCTCGCCGGGCGTGGCGTGCCCTCGTGGGTCCTCGGCGAGATCGTGCCGGGCGCGGGAGAGGCCCGGTTCCGCTGATCGGGAAAGCGGCCGATCTCAACGCGGCTTACCCGAGAGCGACGGATCGGCGACCGGCCTGTCACGGAACCGGCCCGCGGGCGGGCCACGGAGCGGGAATGCCGAAAAACGCCCCGGTGCTCGGGACGCTGAATACGACTCCGGCCACGATGACGGCACCCGGCGGGAACGGCTACCCCGCCGGGTGTCTCACCTGGCACTCAGGAACAGTTCAACGGCGCCCGGAGCGACCGTTGTCGTCATCGTCCTCGTCGTCGACGGCCGCGTAATCGGCATAGCGATCAGCCAGCTCGTCGTAAGGGTCATGCTCGTCACTGTGGCCGGAATCGTCCTCGTCCACGACTCCGAGCTCCGCGCGCAGGCGCTCAAGATCCGTTCCGCCGCTGTTGTACTTCAGCTGGCGGGCGACCTTGACCTGCTTGGCCTTGGCTCGGCCGCGCCCCATTGGCTCGACCCCCTCATGCGGGGTCGTGCCCGACCCCTCGTCGCTAACGCACCGCGCACTGACGCCACCTGACTTCAGACGTCAGTCTCTCGTTCGCCTATAACCGTACCTGTTTTGCGCGCTGCTCGGTACGTCGTACGAGCGTCGGCGGTCAGCGCCCGAGCCAAATGCCCCTCAGCCGCCCGACTTCCGACATTCTGCGCTCCGCCAGCCTATCCGCTGCGGCGCCCGGTGGGACGCCTTCCTCCTCGGCCATGTCGAAGATCTTCATGGTCGTGTCGAAGATCCGTGCCGCCCTCGCCCTGGCCCTGGCCATGTTGAAGCCCTCGATCTCGTCCGCGACCTGGATGACTCCACCCGAGTTGACCGCGTAGTCCGGGGCGTAGAGGATGCCACGCTCGGTGAGCTGCTTCTCGACGCCCGGATGCGCGAGCTGGTTGTTCGCCCCGCCGCAGACGATTTTGGCGGTCAGCCGGGCGACGGTCGCGTCGTCCAGCGCCCCGCCGAGCGCGCAGGGGGCGTAGACGTCGATGTCGGCGGCCGTCAGCGCGGCGGCGTCGGCCACGACCTGGGCCGCCGGGTGGCGCCGCCGTACGCGATCGACGGCCTGCTCGTTCACGTCGCATATCACGACTTCCGCGCCGTCCTCGATCAGGTGATCGACGAGGCGGTGGCCGACCTTGCCGACCCCCTCGACCCCGACGCGCCTGCCCTTGAGGGACGGCGTGCCGTAGACGTGCTGGGCGGCGGCCCGCATACCCTGGAACACGCCGAAGGCGGTGAGGATGGAGGAGTCGCCCGCGCCGCCGTGCGCCTCGGTGCGCCCGGTCACGTAGGAGCACTCCCGGGCGACGACGTCCATGTCCTCGCTGTAGGTGCCCACGTCACAGGCCGTGTAGTAGCGGCCGCCCAGCGACTGGACGAACCGGCCGTAGGCGCGCAGCAGGGCCTCGCTCTTGGCGGTCGCCGGATCGCCGATGATGACCGCCTTGGCGCCGCCGTGGTCGAGCCCCGCCAGGGCGTTCTTGTACGCCATGGCGCGGGAGAGGTTCAGCACGTCGGCGAGGGCGGCCTGCTCGCTCTCGTAGGGGTAGAACCGGGTGCCGCCGAGCCCCGGCCCGAGTGCCGTGCTGTAGATCGCGATGATCGCGTACAGGCCGCTGCGCTCGTCGCAGCAGAACGCGACCTGCTCGTGCCTGACGGGATGAACGGGGTTCGCGTCCTTGACTGGGCTGGGATCCTTGTGGGACAGCCCGAAGACGTCGGTCACGGTGGTGACTCCTGATCGCCTCTCACCGCCGCCTTGTTGCGGCGGTTCTCCTCCACCTTACCGACGATCCAAACAAATGATCATGAAAAATCAGGACAGCGCTGCACATGTCCCCGGAGGCATGGCACGATTCTGATGTGCTGCCTTACACCGCCTATCTCCGCGTGTACGAGCCGCTGACCGCGTTCACTCCCCGGGATCGGGCGGTGTGGGCCGGCTACGCCGAGTCGCGCGATCGGCCGCGCCGGGCCGGCGCGCTGGAGGTGGAGCACGACGAGTCCGTCCGCAGGCTGCTCTGCGTCCCTCCGGCGCCCGCCCCGGACAAGGAGAGTCACAACGCCTACCTGCGGCGGGTCGAGGACATGCTGTATGTCTGCCCGTGGCAGAGCAGGCTGCGGTCCTGGCTGGCCTTCGCCTCCTTCCGCGGGAGCATGCCGGTCAAGCTGGCCGACCGGTTCGTGCCGAAGGCGATCGCGGAGCAGACGGCCGACGACTTCGACCGCTTCAAGCGCGGCGAGCCGTCGCTGCGCACCAACATCCACACCAGCACATGGCACGTCCCGACGCCGTGGTTCGTACCGTTCGACTCCGCGGAGCGGTGGCTCGTCCTGGGCGCGGAGGGGAATGAGACCACCGAGCCGGCCGTACCCACCACGACCGCGCCGCCCAGGAACATGCTGTACGTGACGTCGATGGCCCAGGCTCGCCGCCGCGTCGCCCGCGCGCTGGTCGTCATCCGGCGGCATGTCGGCCATGTCACCATCCTGACCGAGGTCGAGGAAGTGGGCCGCTGGCTAGAGGAGTTCCACCCCCACTCGCTGGTGGAGCTGGACTACGGCGGCCTGGTGCATCTCATGAACGACGAGACCCTGCAGGGCGACCAGTCCGTCGCCGAGGTGTCCGCCGCTCTCGCGGGTTTGGACAACGGTCAGGAAGAACTTGCCTTCGCGATGTATCAGCGGGTCATCCTCCGCTGGAGATCAATACAGGCTCTGGAATTCGCAAACTGAGCGTAATCAAGACGCCCTGACCTGCAGAATTGGGTCACGGGATGTTCGATCTCACATCTACGAACTGAGTAGTTTGCCGTTTTCACTGCGATACCACGAAACGTGTCGCTAGAATCACCGAGCGTGACAACAACGCGTGGTCGAGACGTTGCGCCCAGAGGGCTCGCCAATCGCACTACGTGGCTGTATGGTCACATCGGGTGATACCGCAAATGGTCCTAGAAACCGCACGTTATGGATCATTGGGGGACATCCGTGACAAGCGCCAGACAAGTCGCAGGATCGCTGTCGCCGGTCCACACGGAGGAGAGGCCGCACAAATGTCAGCTCGTACACCCGAGGCCGAGCCACTGCTCACCCCGGCGGAGGTCGCAACCATGTTCCGCGTCGACCCCAAGACCGTTACTCGGTGGGCGAAGGCGGGCAAGTTGACGTCCATCCGCACGCTCGGCGGACACCGGCGCTACCGGGAGACCGAGGTCCGGGCGCTGCTCGCGGGGATTCCGCAGCAGCGGTCCGAGTAGGTACGGGGCGCGTCGCCGGAACTAGGGGGGAAGAACGGCGCGCTCGCGTCCGAGATGTGAGCGCGTCCACCACACACCCGTGACCGCCATGGGTCACGGGACGGTGTGGGCCGGCGCCGCCCGCCCGGCGCCTCCCCGCTACTGGTCACGCCGGTCCCGAAGCAAGGTCCCGAAGCAGGGTCCCGAGCAGGCACTCCACCTCGCGGTCATGGTCGGCCGCCACCCTCAGCAGGGCGACCATGTGATCCACCAGCAGCCGCTCCAGCTCTGCCCGGCCGATGTCGCGGTGCGCCAGCCAGTCGAGGCCCGCCGTCTCCACCGACGCGACCCACGACGTGAGCGTGATCCGGAGCACCGGCCCCGGCGCGCCGACCCGCAGCTGGTTCATGATCAGCCGGAGCAGGCGCTGCCGTACCCCGTCAACGATCTCGCCGATCTCCCCCGCCCGGTTGGCGGGGCCGCCCCTGAGCAGCGCGGCGAACCCGGCCGCGTGCTCCTCCACGAAGTCGAAGTAGCGCGCCAGCCCACGCGACAGCTTGTCGATGGGCTCGCCGCCGCCCTGAAAGCGCAGCCGGGCCTCCAGCTCCTCCGCGGCGCTGCGCAGCGCCGCCACGTAGAGCTCCTGCTTGCCACCGAAGTAGTGGTAGACGAGCGCCCTCGACGCCCCGGCGGCGGCGGCCACGTCGTCGATCGAGACATCCTCGGCGTCCTGCCTGCTGAACAGCTCCAGCGCGGCCGCGATGAGCTCCTCGCGCCGCCGGTCGACGCTGAGCCTGCGCCGCACCGGCCGCACGGTGGCCTGGTCAGGGGTCTCCTGATTGTTCTCCGCCTGGGATGTGCCACCCACACTTCGCACACTAGCGGGTCCATCCCCATGACCCCACATAGTGGTGATCATGCATGGGTTCCCGCTTGGCCCGTTGGCCTGCGTCAACTTGAATGGTGATCATGCACAGGCTCCCACACGGCTCGGCGGCCTGCGAGAACGAAAGTCGTGATCATGCATTCCCCGGGACGCCGGCGGCTCCGCTGGAGCGGCATTCGTTGCAAGATCACTCCCGAGGATCGCGCTGGCCACTGCCCAGAGAAGGGAATCCGTGCATGATCACGAATGGCGCGGGCGCAGCTCGGCGCAACCAGCGAGACTCTGTGCATGATCACGCCGGGGTGGTGGCTCGCAGCTATTGGGCATCCCCAACGCCCGAAGGAACTGGAACGAATTAGCCTTACGGCGCGCAACCCGTACCCTACGGGCGACTCGATCGTTTGGTGTGTCAGGTGCACGTCCACGCATCGTGGGGAGAACCATGTCAGGACCGTCCATGCAGACCACTGCCCGGAACGACGTCGCGCTTTCGCTGCCCGACGGCGGACTGTCCGATGGGTTCAGCCCACGGCCACGGCCGACCATCCGGAATGTGGCCGAGCGCGCCGGCGTCTCGAAGTCGCTCGTTTCCCTCGTGCTCAGGGGCTCGCCCCATGTCAGCGAGCATCGCCGGGAGGCGGTGCTGCAGGCGGCGAGGGAGCTGGGCTACCGCCCGAACGCGGTGGCGCGCAGCCTGGTCGAGGGTCGCACCCACCTGGTGGGCGCCCTCGTCGCGGACCTGCACAACCCGTTCTACGCCGAGTTCCTGGACGGCCTGCAGGAAAGCCTGCACGGCGACGGGCTGCGGTTGCTGATCGGCAGCGGACGGTGGGACCCGGCGTTCGAGGACGAGGCGGTGGAGGCGTTCCTCGAGCTACGCGTGGACGGGCTGGTGCTGCTCGGGGTCGCGCCGTCCAGTGACACCCTGGCCGAGGCGGCCGCGTACACGCCCACGGTAGTGGTCGGCGAGCGCGACGTGGAGCTGGAGGGTGTGGACATCGTCGTGGACGACGACCAGCTCGGCGCCCGCCTCGCGGTCGACCATCTGGTCCAGCTCGGCCACCGGCGGATCGCGCACATCGAGGGCACGCCGTCCTCGGCCGCGCGCTGCCGCTGCGAGGGCTATCTGGTGGCCATGCGCCGCCACGCGCTCGCGCCGTACATCATGGTGGAGCACGGCGACTTCACCGAGGAGGGCGGCCGGCGCGCGGCGCTGGCGCTGCTGGAGCGGAACCCCCGGCCGACCGCGATCTTCGCGGCGAACGACATCGTGGCCATGGGCGTCCTCACGGCGGCGAGCGAGCTGGGCCTGCGGGTGCCCGAGGACCTTTCCGTGGTCGGCTACGACAACACACACCTCGCCGCGGTCAACCACATCTCGCTGACCAGCGTGGACCAGCCCCGCCGTGCGATGGGGCGCTCGGCCGCCGCCCTGCTGAGCGACCGCATCACCGAGCCGGGCAAGGTGGCACGCCTGCGCCAGGTGACTCCCACCCTTGTCCCGCGACGGAGCACCGGCCCCGTTCCAAGTGGGTCCCAAAGCGCCAAGTGAGTCCCAAAGCTAGGTCAACCGCCGACGTGTCACGTCGCGGAGGGTGTTGACTCGGGCCGTGACGCCGACCCCCGGCGGGTCGCGACATCGGGGGGACTCACCGGGCCGGCGACCACTTTCGCGAGAATCGGGGGATTCCATGCGTGATCCTGAGTTGGTGTCCTGCGCCCAGCGGGCGGCGGGAGAGCTTGAGCGGGCCTGGGCGCACTGGAGAGAGGCCCGCGGCCTGAGCGGCGAGGACATCGCCGAGTCCGTGGCGAGCTACGTCGCCCACTCGATCGACCATCCCTGGGGGCGTCCCCGGGTGGTGCTCGGTCTCGACGCGGAGGACGCCCGCGAGTTGGCCGCCCTCTTGCACAAGCAGGAAGTCGCCGAGCCGGCTTGGTGACCCCTTTCGCGGCATAACGGTCTGATTACGCTCCACCTACACGTAGGTTGGTTGCCGACAGACCTCGCGAAGGGACCCGCCGTGATCAGTCGACCACTTGCCGCCGCAGTCCTGGGCCTGTGCGGGCTCGGAGCCGTCGCCTGCGGCGGCACGGCGAGCTCGGACGCGGACGCGACCGCCCCCAAGGCCGCACAGAACACCGGGCCGGAGGCCGCCGGCACGGTGAGTCAGGTCTCGGCGCGTACGGCCGGCACACCCGCCGCGAAGGCGAAGCCCCCGGCGGCCGCGAAGCCCCTGGCGGGCAAGGTAATCGTGATCGACCCGGGCCACAACGGCGGCAACTACCGCCATCCGGAGATCATCAACAAGCAGGTCAACGTGCTGACCCAGTGGAAGGCGTGCGACACCACCGGCACGTCGACCAACGACGGCTACAGCGAGGCCGCCTTCACCTGGGACGTCTCCAACCGGCTCGCCAAGGACCTGCGGGCCGCGGGCGCCACGGTGAAGCTCACGCGCAAGGACAACACGAGCGTCGGGCCGTGCATCACCGAGCGGGCGGCGATCGGCAACCACGCCAAGGCAGACGCCGCGATCTCCATCCACGGGGACGGTGCTCCGGCCGGCGGGCACGGCTTCCACGTCATCATCCCCAAGAAGATCAACGGCCCGGTCGACCCGGTGGTGGACGACTCCAGGAGACTCGGCCTGCTGATCCGGAACGCCTACCACACCGGGACCGGCGTGCCGTACTCGACGTATATCGGCAAGAACGCCCTCGACGTCCGTGACGACCTCGGCGGGCTGAACCTCTCGAAGGTCCCGAAGGTGTTCATCGAGTGCGGGAACATGCGCAACGCGGGCGACGCGGCCAAGATGAAGGACCCGCGATTCCGCCAGCACGTCGCCGACTCCCTCGCCAAGGCCTTCCAGGCCTACCTCACCTAACCCCCATTTGGGGTGATCAAGCACAGACCTCCCGGCGTGATCATGCACAGGTTCCCGCGCAGCGGATCCGACCTGCCCCTTCCTCGTGGTGATCATGCACAGGTTCCCACTCACGCCCTCCCGCCTGCCCCTTTCCCATGCGTGATCATGCATCCAGGGCCTGCTGTGCGCATCGAGGACATTTGGCATGATCTGAGGCATGGATGACCTGCTTCCCCGTCCCCGCATGGTTGCCCCTGCGCCGGGATCGTTCGAGTTCGTTCCCGGCGCCGCCATCTCCGGCCCCGCCGAGCTGGTCGACGCCGTACGGCTCCCGCTTGCCGTACTCGACCTGAGACCGGCGGAGGCCGCGGCGGCGCTGAGCGTGGAGCACGACGCCGGCCTGGGAGCCGAGGCGTACACCATCGCGATCACGCCGGAAGCGGTGCGGATCACGGCCGGGGACCGGGCGGGCGCCTTCTACGCGGGGCAGACGCTGAGGCAACTCCTGCCCGCGGGGGCGTTCCGCTCAACGGCGTTGCCGGGAACGTCCTGGACCGTCCCTTGCGGCCGTGTGGAGGACGCTCCCGGGTTCTCCTGGCGCGGAGCACATATGGACATAGCCCGAAATTTCCTGCCGAAGCGGGAAGTGCTGCGGCTTATCGACCTGCTTGCCCTCCACAAGCTCAACCGGCTGCACCTGCACCTCGTCGACGACCAGGGGTGGCGGGTGGAGAGCCGGGCCTTCCCGCGCCTGCACGAAGTGGGCTCCCACCGCGCCCAGACGACGACGAGCTTCTTCGGCGAGGAGCCGACGTTCGACGGCGTGCCGCACGGCGGCTACTACACGCTGACCGATCTGGCGGAGATCGCCGCGTACGCCCGGGCGCGAGCGGTCACGGTCGTCCCGGAGATCGACGTGCCGGGGCACGCCTCGGCGATCCTGGCGGCCTACCCGTCCCTCGGCGCGAAGCCGGACGAGACCTATCACGTGCTGGACCGGTGGGGCATCTCCCCCGCGATCCTCTCCCCGCTGCCGCCCACCGTCGAGTTCCTGACCACGGTGTTCGACGAGATCATCGAGGCGCTGGGCGACGTGCCGTACTTCCACCTCGGCGGCGACGAGTGCGTGCTCGACGACTGGGCCGCCTCGGCGGAGATCTCGGCGTACCAGGCCGAGCTGGGCCTGGAGGCTCCGGCCGACCTGCACGCCTGGTTCCTGCGGCGGCTGGCGGACGTGCTGGCGGAGCGAGCGATCCGGGCCGTGGTCTGGGATGAGGCGTTCGTCAGCGGCATGCTGCGGCAGGACACGGTCGTCATGCCGTGGCGCGGCCAGGCGGTGGGCCGCCGGGCGGCCGCCGCGGGTCACGACGTGGTGGCGACGCCCGTGTTCCCGATGTACTTCGACTACGCCGAGGCGTCGTCGGCGGAGGAGCCGGTCGGCATCGGAGACGCCGTCACGGTCGCCGACGTCGCCGCCTTCGCTCCCGCACCCGCGGAGTGGACGCCGGAGGAGCGCGCCCGGATGCTGGGGGCACAGTTCCAGCTTTGGAGCGAGCGTATCCCGGACGCCCGGACGCTCGACTACCGCGCCTGGCCACGGGGCTGCGCGGCGGCCGAAATCACCTGGACGGGCGAGCCCGCCGAGCCTGGGTTCCTCCCGCGCCTGGACGCCCATCTCGTACGGCTGGACGCTTTCGGGGTGGAGTATCGCCCGCCGGCGGGGCCCCGGCCGTGGCAGCGCGGCGGCACGGGGTGGCGGCGGCACCGGCCAGGAGTCGTCGCGGTGCATGACGTGATGAAGCACCTCGACGAGATGACCCACTCGGCCGACTCGACGCGGCCGAGCATGTGACGCGTGCATGATCACGACGTGGATTCGCGCAGGTCGCGGACCCGCGGGGGAATCCGTGCATGATCACGGCGGGGGTTTGTGCAGGTCGTGAGGCTCGCGCGGGAATCCATGCATGATCACGGCGAAAGGTGGGGGGCTCAGGCGGCGATCTCGTATCCGGCTTCTTTAACGGCCAGCCGGACGGCCTCGTCGGGCACGGCCTCGCCGATGACGTCCAGCCTGCCGGTGGCCAGGTCGACCTCGACCGCGGTCACCCCGGCGATCTCGCCGACCTCCTCCTTGACCGAGCTCGCGCAGTGGCCACAGGTCATCCCGTGGACGGTGTAGGTCTTCACGCTCATGTCATCCTCCAAGGCACGCCAAGATACCCCAGGAGGGTATTGCACTCAGGCGGTCTTGCCGATGACCTCGCGGATCGTCGTGTATCCGTGGCGACGGACGCGGCGGGCAAGCCGGCGGTGGATCCGGGACGCCCACAGAGGCCCCTCGTAAATCAGGCCGGTGTAGCCCTGCACGAGCGTCGCGCCCGCGAGCAGCCGCTCCCACACGTCGTCGACGTCCTCCACGCCCCCGACGGAGACGAGCGTGAGCCGATCCCCCGTCTTCTTGCGCAGCCGGCGCAGCACCTCCAGCGACCGCTGCTTGAGGGGACGCCCCGAGAGCCCTCCCGTCTCGGTGCTCGACACGCCCGCGCGGGCGATCGTGGTGTTGGTGGCGATGATCCCGGCCAGGCCGAGATCGACCGCCAGCTCCGCCACGGCGTCGATGTCCTCGTCGGCCAGGTCTGGGGCGATCTTCACCAGCAGCGGCGTACGCCCGGCGACCTCCTTGACGGCGGCCAGCAGCGGACGCAGCAGCTCGACCGCCTGGAGGTTCCGCAGCCCCGGCGTGTTGGGCGAGCTGACGTTGACCACCAGGTAGTCCGCGAAGGGCGCGAGTTGCCGGGCACTGGCCACATAGTCCTGTACGGCTTCCGCCTCCGGCACGACCTTGGTCTTGCCGATGTTGACGCCGACGACGACCGGAACGCCGCGTGGCTTGCGCAACCGCCTGGCGGCGGCCGCCGCTCCGGCGTTGTTGAAGCCCATCCGGTTGATGATCGCCCGGCTCTCCAGCAGGCGGAACAGACGAGGCCGGGGGTTGCCGGGCTGCGCCTGCGCGGTGACCGTGCCCACCTCGACGTGGCTGAAGCCGAAGGCGGCGAGCGACTCGAAGCAGCCGGCGTCCTTGTCGAAACCGGCGGCGAGCCCCAGAGGCCCGGGGAAGTGGACGCCGAAGGCCTGGATCCGGAGCGCCTCGTCATGCGGGGCGAACAGATCGTGCAGCACCCGTTTCACGAACGGGAGCACCGCCAGCAGGCGGAGCAGCCTGAGCGTGAGATGGTGGACGGCCTCCGCGTCGAAGCGGCGGAGGACCTGCGTGAACACGAATCGATACATCGCCGCAAGACTATCGCCTGGGTCAGTTCGGTCCGGGATTCACCTCGCGCCGGGGCGTGGTCAGGTCCATGTCCTGCGAGGTCCGGATCGACAGCTCCCGATCGAATTCCAGGAGCCGTAGGAGGCGCAGGACGAGCGTGGACGGGCGGACGACGGCCATCGTCCCGCCACGCCCTCGCACCCGCGTGTCGGCCCAGAGCAGCGTCCGGCAGCCGGAGCAGTCGATGAAGTCGACCCCGGACAGGTCGATGTCGACCTGTCCGGGGCGGTACGTCCGGAGGATGTCGCAGATGCAGCTACGAAGCTCCCCGGCGCCGATCACATCGAGGTCGCCGTGGACCGCCATCTGAATCCGGCCTTCAGACGGCATGATCTGTGTTCGCAACATTCGGCGGTCCTTGCTCTCCCAGCAGCTCGGCCGCGAGGTCGGAAACTCTCCGCCGGCTGTCCCTGGCCTGCTTCCGCAAACCCGTGAACGCCTGCGAAGCCGTCAGGTCGTGCTTTCCCATGAGGTATCCGATGGCTCGCTCGATCACCACTCGGTAGTCGAGCGCGTACTGCAACTGGTCGGCGAGCTCGGCCTTCTCGTCCGCCTCCATCGACGCGACGAGAACCTGCTCGATCACATGGGCGTACGCATGGAGCGCCTGAGTGTCCGACTCCTCCCAATCATGTGCGGTGTCCTGATAAACGTTCAGCGTTCCCACCGGCACACCGCCAAGCCGGATCGGCACCCCAGCGACGGCTCTGACCTCGGGGTGGAGCAACTCGGGCAGGCTGGGCCATCGGGGATCGCTTCGCACGTCAACGGTCGTCACGGCGGCATCGTCCGCGTACGCGGCGACGCAGGGCCCCTGGCCCGTCACCGCCTGGGCACGCTCCAAACTGCGGCCACGCTCGTCCGTAGCGAAGAGATAACGGAGCGTGCGATCCTCCTCGGCGAACATCAGTCCCGCCCCGGAGTATCCAAAGATCCGATCGACCACCTGAACGATGCGCTCAAGGTGGTGCACGATCCCCGTCGCCGTCGTGTTCTTCTGCAAACGCCGTAGGCTGGCGACGAGCGCCTCCGGATCGATATGGGTCATTCCATGTCCTCTCGTGAACCTCACCCTGCGCCGGCGCGGTCGTGGAGAGTTAGCGACTTGGCCATCACACCTGCCCAAACGGGAAGGAATCAGTCCTGCTCTCCGCCAGGACCTGAAGGACGATGACCATGAGCTCGCCGAGACGGGAACCCGTCTCCACCTCGGCGCAGTCCCAATCGCGCCCGATCCGGGCGTAGAAGTCCAGGACGCCGATGAGCTCCGAGCCCTCGATGAGCGGCACGGACAGCACGGCGCGAACCGGCATGGCGTGGGCGGCCACATGAGGGAACCCCAACGGGGTCGCCGCATGCAGGTCGTTGATCGCGACGGAGTCGCCGCGGGCCGCGCTGGCTATCGCCGGGCCGTCGCCGACGGACTCCTGCGCGGACTCCAGCAGGATGCCGTCGTCGTCGGAGGCGCCGATCGCGCGCAGGCGGTCCTGCCCGTCGAACAGCATGAGCGCGGCTCCGTCGACCCCGAAGAGGTCGGCCATGCCTACGAGAACGTTTTCAAGAACTAGCGGCGCATCTGGTCCCATCGCATGCCATCTCCATGTTGAAGCGGCCGCGGACACAGGGCGGAATTCACTGCTAAGCCTAGTGGGCTCTCAGGAGCCCCCGGCCATGCGAACCCCACTTTGTTACTTCAGGGCTTGGCTGAGCCGTACGCAGAGGCGGGCCGGGAGAGAGAAAAAGTCTCAAAAGGCGGCATGGGGGGCTTGAACGGAGGGATCAGGGTTTGCAATGGAGACGGCCCCGGAGCGGGCGGCGCTCCGGGGCTGTCGTGGTACGGCGGGCGGGGCCTGAGCGGTCCCGCCGTCGCCTACTTCTTCGCTTTCTTCCCCTCAGGGGTCACCGCGTACCATTCCCCGCCGAAGTCCTTGACACCCTGGCCCTTGGTGTCGCCGGCCTTCTCGTCCTTGGCGTAGTAGTACAGCGGGTGGTGGTTGTAGGTCACCTGCGTCATGCCGTCTTCGCGCTTGAACCCCCCGATCAGGTCCGCCCGCACGCCGGTCCCGGCCTGGGGCCTGCCGAGAGTGAGAACCGGGGGCCACGCCGTTGCGCAGGCGCCCACGCACGTCGACTTGCCGTTCGTGTCCTTGGTGAAGAGGTAGAGCGTACGGCCCTCCAGCCCGACCAGGACCTTGCCGAGCTTGGTCTCGGCCACGTCGATCCTCGCCGGGCCCGTCGGGGACAGCAGCAGGGGCGAGGTCGGCGACGCCGGGTAACCCGGCGACGTCATTGCGGTCTCCGACGGGGACATCATCGGCTCCGTCGGCGACGCGTTGTACTCGTCCGCGGCGACAGGGCTGGCGGCGTTCTTTTCGTCGGCACCGCCGCAGCCGGACGCCAGCAAGCCAATCGTGACCGCGCCGGCACACAGCAGTTTCTTCATCTTCGGCCTCCAGGGAAGTTGGCGAGCACGGGTCCCAGGACACACGCGGGCCGAGGAGTTCGCCGCCACGACACGAACCGGCGCGACATGCCTTTGCCGTCTCTTGAGCCCTCGCTGGAACGGCCGGCGTCCGGGGCGGGTACCGGCGCTCCCATCGAGCGCACGCCCCGCCCGGCGACCAGCAGAAGGGAAAGGTAGATTATTGTTGGACGAAATATTTAATACAGGCCTATCGACGCATCTGATCTCAAACTTCGCCGCAGCGGGCTTCGCGTCCGGCCTCGGCGATCGGCCGACACGCAACCCAATCAGCCGGTCCTGCTCCCGGTCGAGGGATCGGCGGTGCGATGCTGACCCCTAGACGCCCGTCTATCGTGATCGGCTGACCTGCGGGGATGCGGTGGCTTTCACCCAAGATCGCCCGCTTTGCCGTGACGACCGTGGCCGGGCTGCGACAGACAAGGAGCACCTGGATGGCCGATCGTCCCATCCCACAGCGCGTGGACCCGTCCGCCCTGAAGCAGCGCCTCGGCGGCACGGGCGTGTGGCTGGCGTCGCTGTCGGCGGCCCCGGTCGACGAGGCGCGGCGGGCCGCCGTGGAGATCGAACGGCTCGGCTACACGACGCTGTGGATCGGCGAGACCCCGGCCGGCCGAGAGGCCCTCACCCACGCCGCCCTCCTGCTGGCGGCGACCGAGCGGCTCCAGGTCGCCACCGGCATCGCCAACATCTACGCGCGTGACGCGGTCGCGGCGGCCAACGGGGCGAGAACGCTCGCGGACGCCTGGGGGAACCGGTTCGTCCTGGGTCTCGGGGTCAGCCACGCTCCCCTGGTGACCACCCGCGGTCACGACTACGGCAAGCCGGTCGCTGCCATGCGCGACTACCTCGACGCCATGGACGCGGCCTCGTTCCAGGCTCCGCTGTCCGAGGAGCCGCCCCGGGTCCTCGCGGCGCTGCGCCGCAGGATGCTGGAGCTGGCGGCCACGCGGGCCCAGGGCGCGCATCCCTACTTCGTCACCCCGGAGCACACCGCCCAGGCCAGGGAGATCCTCGGCCCCGGGCCTGTGCTCGCTCCCGAGCAGGCCGTCGTGGCCGGCACCGATCCCGCGACGGCGCGGGCGACCGCCCGGAAGTACGCCGCGACCTATCTGGCCCTGCCGAACTACGTGAACAACCTGCGTGAGCTGGGCTTCTCCGATCGGGACTTCGAGGGCGGCGGCAGCGACGCGCTCATCGACGCGGTGGTCCCGTGGGGCGACCCGGAGGCTATCACCGGGCGCGTCCGGGCCCACCGCGACGCCGGCGCCGACCATGTCTGCGTCCAGCCCATCGCGCCCACGCTCGCCGAGCAGCTGGAGCATCTCCGGCTGCTGGCCCCGGCACTTCTGGAGCTGAGCCGGTGAGTACGGCAGGGCCCGGCGAGACGGCCTTCACGCCACCGGATCCGACGGGCCTGGAAGCCTGGATCCGGCAGGTCCTCCGGCTGGCGGGGCCGAGGGCGTCGTCATTGAGCCCGCCGCTCCCCGAGCCGTCCACGGCTCCGGCCGAACCGCCGCCCGCGGAGGACGGTAAGCAGTAGATCCCCCTGCCGCCGGGCACGGGCCGCTCAACCGGAGAACTCCCGCACGCCGCCCGGCACGGGCCGCTCAACCGGAGGGCGCCCGCACGGCCGCCGCGACCGCGGCCGCGATCGTCCGGCGGTTCGCCGGAACCGGGACGCCCTCGACGAGGACCGTCGGCGTGCCGCTCACCCCGCGCTCGATCGCCCTCTCGGTCACGTACGCCACCCAGTCGTGGTAGACCCGGTCGCGCACGCACTGGGCGAAGGCCGGCGTATTCAGGCCTACCGACCGGCCGATCTCGACCAGCTCGTCATCCAGGAGGCCGGGCCCGCCCTCCGGCGGCTGGTTGGCGAACAGCGCGTCGGCGTACTCCACGAACCGCCCGCCGTCCGAGGCGCAGCCCGAGGCGTTGGCCGCCCGGAATGAGTAGTGGTTGGTCGACAGCTGGTCGAGGAAGGCCATCGGGTGGTAGACGATCGTGGCGAGCCCGTCGTCCACCGTGCTCCGCAGCGTCGGCCCCGCCGCCTCCTCGAACGCCCTGCAGAACGGGCACTGGAAGTCGATGTAGACGTCGACGGTGACCCTTCCCTCGCCCACGGCGATGCCGTCGCCGATCGTGGAGGCGCCCGCCGGCACGTGGCGCGGCACCGGTGCCCTGCGTACATGTGTGCTCATGCGCTTCTCCTCGCCACACATTCGCTTTCCGGACCGAACGGGTGATTTCAGCCGGCGCCCTGAGCCTGGCGCACCTGCTCCTCGAGCCGCTCGAGGCTCTCGTCGAGCGCCTTGTTGAGCACCTCGGCGGGAGGCACGTGCTTCTCCTCGAAGAACGACAGGTGAACCGTCACATCGCTGCTCTCGTCGTGGATGCCCGCCACCTGGAGCCACCCGGAGTACCGGTTGTCGTCACGGGTCCCCCACTCCATGCGGAGCTGGTCGCGCTCCTCGTTCAGGAGCCCGCGGGCGTCCCTCCCCGTGTCGTCCTCGTGAACGGTCACCGCCGGGAGGTCGTCCGGCCGCACGTGGATGTCGCGCGGCAGCCACAGATCAAGCCGATCCACATCGCACGCGACGTCGAACACACGCTCCGCCGAGGCCGGCATCCTGCGGGAACGCTCGAATTCGGTCATATGGCGTCACTCCTCATCCTTGCGACTCATCAACCGCCCCCTACCCCCTTAGCGAGGGCTCCATCCAAGCCAGGCGGGCGCCCGAGGACGTCGAGCCGTACGACCTGGCGAAGTACGTCTCCGTCCTCGCCCAGGGAATCGCCGTCGAAGCGGCGTCCGGAACCCCTCAGGACGAGCTCGACGCGATGATCCAGGTCGCCCTCAAGCGACTCCCCTGGGAGTAGGAGACCTCCACCAGAACGATGCAGCTCGACATGGCCGATCTCGCCGCAGCCATCTCTCAACGCGCGTCGAGGCCGTCGTGGCCCGATGCCCGCGAAAGGGCGTCTTCGCCGGCTGCTTCCGCCTGAAACTCGTGTACGGCCGCGCCGACGCTGGACCGGACAGGCACACCCGGCAGTGTGACGGGGACATGCACGCCGGCGAGCCACAGGCGGACGTCGCCCAACTCCGTCCTCAGCGTGTCCAGGCCGGTCACCACCGGCTGTTCCAGGTGATAACTGGCGCCGAGGTCCAGCAGCACGACCTTTACCGGACCGTGCACTGCCCGCTCGATGGCCGTCTTCGTCCGGCGGATGTTGCCGTAGAAGAGCGCGCCCTGCGGGCGCACGATGATCAGGCCCGGGATGCGCTCGGCCTCCGGGTGACGGCCCACGTCCCCGAATCCACCGGCGGGCAGCCGCCCCAACTCCACGACCCGCACCCGGGTCGCCTCCGCGACGAACAGCAGCAGCGACAGCGCCGCCGCCAGCAACAGCCCCTCCAGCAGCCCGAACACGAGCACCCCGGCAAGGGATGTCAGCGCGACGGCGGCCGGCTGTCCCCGCCTGGGGAGGGCCTTGGGCGACAGGAACCCCCGCACGGCGGCGATGACGACGGCGGCCAGGACCGGCTCGGGCAGCGGCGCCAGCAGCGGGGTGAGGAATGCGCCGACCAGCAGCACGATCACGGCGGCCAACAGCGAAGTGAGCCGGGTCCGCGCGCCGGCCCGTGACACGGCCGCGCTGACCGACGGGTTGGCGGAGACCGCGAATCCACCCGCCAGCCCCGCTCCGAGGTTGGCCACGCCCAGGGCGCGCATCTCCTTGGCAGGGTCGGGCCCGTCACCGAGCCGTTCCGCGACGCTGTAGCTGACCGCGAAGACGATCAGCGCCATCCCGGCCGCGCTGCCGCCGAGCGACGCCCAGTCCCCCAGAGGCAGGTCGGGTGGCCGCAGGCCCGGCAGCGCCGTGGGGAGCCGGCCGACCACCTCGACGCCGTGCTGGTCGAGGTGCAGGACCACCGAGACGACGATGCTCACGACCAGAACGAGCAGCACGCCGGGAATCCGCTCCAGGAACCGCTCCAGCACCAGGAGCAGAACGAGAGCGGCCGCGCCGGCCGCGGTGCTCACGCCGCTCCACTCGGATACGTTCGTGAGCAGACGCCAGGCCTGCGGCAGGAACCCGCCGTGCGCGGGCTCCAGTCCGGTGAACTTGGCCCCCTGCCTGACGACGATCACCAGGGCGAGGCCGCACAGGAACCCGCTGAGCGCCGCGGGTTCCAGGAAGTCGGCGATGAAGGCGGCCCGGACCAGCCCCGTGACGAGCAGGATCGCTCCGGCGAGCACGGCGAGTGCCGCCGTCAGAGCGATCACCGTGCCGGGATCGGTCGAGATCTGGCTCACCGTCGCGGCCGAGAACACCGAGGCGGCGGCGGCCGCCCCGACGATCAGCCGGGGCGAGCTGCCCAGCAACGCGTAGACGGCCAGCACCACCGGGGCGGCGTACAGGGCGTACTGGGGTGGCACCCCCGCCGAGCCCGCGTAGGCGACGCCTTCCGGGATGAGGATGGCGCACCCGGTGAGCGCGGCGACCAGATCGGCCCTGATGGCAGCGCCCGCCATGTCGTCAGCGCCAGTAGTTGTTGGCCGCCGCGATCGTCGCGAACTCCATCGTCACGATTTGAGTGGCGGCCATGAGGCGGGCGGCGTCGGTCGCGTACTGGGGACGGCCGGCCTGCAGCGCCTCCAGTTCCGGCTGGATGTTGTGGACGGTGTTGCGGACGATCGCGATCGCGAGGGCCCGGCCCTCAGCAGGTGTGGCCGTGATGAGCGTGCCGCCGGGGATGAGCTCGAGGGCCTCTTCGGGTACGCGGGTCATGCTGGTCCGCCTTTCGGGCGCAAGATGAAACGCGCTCTACGATTTCTGGGCCGCTGGAGCCACCGTCGCCGGCGCGTTCTGGTCTGTCCCAGGGTCTTTCTCATGGGCGCGCCACCGCTTGAGTCATTCGACTGCACCACGACTGAGGTCACGCCTGGTGCCACTCGGCGGCATGCCCGCCGACGTGTCCCGCTGCGTATCGAAGGCGCGGCGGCGGGGGAAACGGTCGTGACGTGAACGGCCTCGCCGGGCCCGGCTCCGGGCTCTGCGAGGCCGCTGTATCCGACGGTCAGCCGTGGGTCACCGTAGTGTGCGACACGACAGCCGGCGTCCGGTGGGCGGGCCGCTCAGAGCGCGGGCCCGCCCACCGCCGTGGTGGTTAGGAGATGTGGTACGGGTCGCCGTAGACGTGCCAGTCCAGCGGCGTGTTGAGGTTGAAGTTGCCCGCCTGCAGGAAGACCCGCTGCTCGGTGTCGACGCGGCTGGTGTCGCTGTGGGCCTCTTCAGTCAGCATGGCGGCCTTGCGGGCGTCCAGGAAGGCGTTGAGGTAGGTCGTCTCGTTGCCGCCCTGCGCCGGGGTCTTGGCCTTCTTCAGCGCGGTGGCGCGGATCCCGCCGAAGCTCACGCTGTCGGTGCCCGGCCCGTGCATGACGATCGCGTCGTAGTAGATGAACTGGCCGAGCGTGCGCAGCCCGTCGGCCTTGGCCTGCGAGACGGCCGGGTTGAAGTAGACCCGGTCACGCTCGTCGTCCTGCGCCTTCTGGAACGCCGGGTCCTGCGCGGCGCGAGCCCAGTCGGTCGTGAAGTTGGGGTCCAGGCCGGTGTGCGAGGAGGTGCCGTTGACGTTGCGCAGCGCGGGCAGATACTTGGCGAGCACGTTGCCGGGCACCCGGCTGGTGTAGAGCTCGACGAGGTCGAGCATGTCACCGGTGCCCGAGCAGAAGCCGATGATGCCGGCGGTGTAGCCGCGGCCATCCTTGATGTCCTCGATGTACTTGTACTGAGCCTTCCAGTTCAGCGAGGAGTTCTCCGCGCTGGAGACCAACTCCATCGCGATTTCCTTCTTGCGCGGGTCGTTCAGGTCGACGCCGTTGGTGGGCGTCGGTGTCGGGGTCGGCGTGACCGTGGGGGTCGGCGTAGGAGTCGGCGTGACCGTGGGGGTCGGCGTGGGCGTCGGGCCGGTGCCGCCGGTTCCGTACACCTGGAACTCGTACAGCGAGTAGCCGTAGGAGGTGCCCCGGGCGGTGCCGTACAGGCGGACGTAACGGCCGGTGCCGGTGACGGTCAGGTCGTCGGTGGCGCCGTTGCCGGTCGTCGTGGAGAAGATGTCGGTCCACGCGCTGCCGTCGGCCGACGTCTGAATCTTGTACGCCTTGCCGTAGGCCGCCTCCCAGTTCAGCACGACCCGGGTGATGCTGCTGGACGCGCCCAGGTCGACGCGGATCCATTCGGGGTCATGGCCCTCGACGGACGCCCACCGGGTGGTGGTCTTCCCGTCGACGGCGTAACTCGCGGAGTACGCGCTGGCCTCGGTCGAGGACGCGGTCGCCGCCTTGCCCTGCGAGAGCAGGGTGACCGCGGCATTCGACGGAGAGGCCAGGACGGGCTGGAGGGCCACGGCGACGGTGACGGCCGCCAGCGCTGACAGGCGGTGGCGCCGCCAGCGGTTGGGAGCAGGTGTGGGATTCGTTGCGGAGGACATTCGGGGGTCCTTTGGTTGGGGGGTGCACGGCTCTGGCCGTGCGGTCGGCCGGGGGTGATCGGTGTACGGCCGGTTCTGCCCACTTGGCCGGGTGGGCGGAGCCAGGGTGGCGCTGACGGCCCGCGGCAGCCGGCCGAATGTGACGATCGGTAATCGCAAGGCGGATGTCTTACGATCACCATAGTTAGGAAACGTTCCTAACTTGTACGGGATGCTAGGAAGCGTGTCGCGCTCGCGCAAGACCCAATCTCGCCGCGACCTTGGATGTTGAGGGGACAGGTAAGCAAACCTTACCTTTTGGCCAGGGGTCAAGGGACGTGAGTGTTCGCCGCTTGATTGTTGTAAGTGCTTCTTACTATCGTGACTGAATGGCCTACAACCACGCGACGTGGACCACCGTTCGCGAGACCAACGCCGCCGTGGTGCTGGAGGCCATCCGCCGAGATCCGCCACTGTCCCGTGCCGAGGCGGCCCGCGTACCCAGATGTCCAAGCCCACCGCGAGCAGCGCTCTTGACCTGCTGCTCTCCGCGGGATTGGTCCGAGAGGTCACCACGCCGCCCGAGTCCCCGCATTACCGGGCGGTCTACTTCGAGCCCGTCTCGGACGTGGCATACGTGCTGGGCCTCGACATCGGCGGCCGCTTTGTCCGCGGGTGCTGGCCGACCTGGGCGGGGCGCTCCTGAACAGGCACGACGTGCGGATCCCGGGTTTGACCCTGCGCAGCCTGCTGGCCGCCGCCGTGCGGGTCCGCGACGAGATCGCACAGGATCTCCCCGTCGAGTTCGTGGTGGCCGGGGGCTTAGGCCGCGTGCGTAGATGATCCGGAGACATCGGCTCGAGCGCGGACGACGATCCGTCCGCGGTCTGAGTCCGGGAAGCGGTCGAGCATGGCGCGCAACTCGTCGGCACCGACGTTCGCGCCGAAGGGCTCCGTACCCGGCTCCAGACGCACGCCCTCCGCGAGGGGACCGGCGACGACGGGGTCGAAGCCGAGCGCGTCGACGAAGGCCGCGACCATGGCGAGGTCGTCCGGGTCGCCGGCGATCGCGATCGCCGCGCGCCCCGCCTCCCCCGTCGGTCGGGCACCGTCCTCGAGATCGTGATAGCCCATGTGATTGAACGCCTTGACCACCCGGGAGCCGGGCAGGAACGCCTGGACGATTTCGCTGGAGGAGGTGCGCGGGTCCGTGAGATCGTCACGGATTCCGTCGATCTCCCACCAGTAGTTCATCGCGTCGATGACGAGTTTGCCCCGCAGGGCCTCTGCGGGGATGCTGCGGTATTTGCCGAGCGGGAGGGCCAGAATCACGATATCGGCGCCGGCGGCCGCTTCGGTGGCGGTCGTCGCGACCGCGCCGGGCGTGAGGATCTCCACCGCGAGGGCGATCTTGGCGGGATCGCCCGATCCGGCGATGAGCACCCGGTAGCCGGCGGCCAGGGCGAGCCGTGCGAGCACAGTGCCCACCTTGCCTGCGCCCAGGATGCCGATGGTGCGAACGTCTGCGGTGTCCATGTCGTCTCCGTTCACGACGTCAGCCGGCGAGGATGTCGCGGACCATCGGGATGACCTTCGTGCCGTAGAGCTCGACGGCGCGAAGGCGCGCACTGATCGGCACCGGGCCCACAGTGTAGATGAGGTCGAATCGGCCGACGCCGAGGCTGCTGACAGCGCGGGCGATCTTGCGGGCGACAGTCTCGGGCGAGCCGATGTAGAGGGAGCCGTGCGCGATCTCGGCGTCGTACTCCTGCCGGCGGACCGGCGGCCAGCCGCGCAGCGCGCCGATCCGGTCGCGCATGACGCGGTAGTGCGGCCAGAACACCTCGCGGGCCTCCTCGTCCGTGTCGGCGACGAAGCCCGGCGAGTGCATCCCGACAGGGTGTGCGGTCGTGCCGAACTCCTCGGCGGCGCGCCGGTAGAGGTCGATGTAGGGGGCGAAGCGCTCGGGCGCGCCGCCGATGATGGCGAGCATGAGCGGAAGCCCGTAGTGCGCCGTGCGGACGACCGACTGGGGCGAGCCGCCGACGCCGACCCAGGTGGTCAGGTGCCCGGACTCCGTCTTGGGGAAGACGTCGGCATTCTCCAGCGGGGCCCGGACCGTACCGCTCCAGGTGACCGGTTTCTCGTCGAGCAGCCGCGCGAAGAGCTCGATCTTCTCCTCGAACAACACGTCGTAGTCCGCGAGGTCGTAGCCGAACAGCGGGAACGACTCCGTGAAGGAGCCTCGTCCGAGGATGACCTCGGCCCGGCCGTTCGACAGGGCGTCGACGGTCGCGAAGCGCTGGAACACGCGGACCGGGTCGTCCGAGCTCAGCACCGTCACGCCCGACGCGAGCCGGATGCGGGAGGTGCGCGTGGCGATGCCGGCGAGCATGGTCTCCGGGGTCGAGATCGCGTACTCAGGGCGGTGATGCTCGCCGAGTGCGATGACGTCGACGCCGATCTCGTCCGCGAGAACGGCCTCGTCGAAGACCTGCCGGATGGCCGCGGCGTGTGACACGAGGGCGCCGGAATCGTCCTCCGGCACGTCACCGAACGTGTCCAGACCCAACTCGAGATCAGCCATTGGTCAACTCCTTCGTGAGCAGCTCCCGCACACGCGGCGCGACCTCTCGACCGAACAGCTCGATCGAACGGGCACGGGCTTCGCGGGGCAGGTGCATGATGTCGTACTTGAGGTCGAAGCGGCTCAGCCGCAGATCCCGGGCCACGGTCGCGATCTTGTGCGCGACCGTTTCCGGTGAGCCGACGAAGAGCGCTCCGTGGTCGATCTCGGCTTGGTAGCGTTCGCGGTTCGGCTTGTAGAAGCCGCGTTCGTTCGCGAACGCGGTCATGACGGGCTCCCAGTACTGCCACCAGGTCTCGATCGCCTCCTCATCCGTGTCCGCGACAAGGCCGAGCGAGTGCTGCCCGACAGGCTGCGCCGGGTGCCCGGACTGTTCGAGCGCTCGGTGGTAGAGGTCGACGTGGCCGGCGAAGCGCTGCGGGCGTCCACCGATGATGGCGAGCATGAGTGGCAGGCCGTAGCCGGCGGCGCGGAGCACGGAGTTCGGATTGCCGCCCACGCCGATCCAGGTCGGGATGCCGCCTGGCCGCATCCGGGGACGGAGGCGCTGTTCGACGAGCGGCGCTCGGACCGTCCCCGACCAGGTCACCGCTTCCTCTCGCTGGAGGCGCATGAAGAGGTCGAGCTTCTCCTCGAACAACCGCTCGTAGTCCGCGAGGTCGTAGCCGAACAGGGTGAAGGACTCGGTCACCGATGCCCGCCCTAGCACCAGTTGGGCGCGGCCGTTCGAGACGGCGTCGAGGGTGGAGAACTCGTGGTAGAGCCGCACCGGGTCGTTCGTGCTGAGCACGGTGACAGAGGTGCCAAGTCGGATGCGTTCGGTGGCGGTGGCGATCGCGGCGAGCAGCACCGGGGTGGCGGTGTCGTTGTGGCCCTCGCGGTAGTGCTCGCCGACGCTGAACACGTTGATCCCGACCGATTCGGCGAGTCTTGCCTCCTCCACGATCAGCCGGACCGTCTCGGCGTCGCTCAGCACGCGGCCCCGGTCAGTCGCGACCTCTCCGAATGAGTCGAGCCCAAGTTCCAAGGCTCTGGCCGTCATGGTCTCCTCCTGTCCTGTTCCGGGAGGCCCGGTACATCTCCGGGACCCTCAGGTGCTTGACGTGTCACTAAGGGAGTATATGGTTGACACGTCAATCAGGATGAGCTGGGCGGCGAAAACACAGGTGAGCGACGCAGGGCATTGCCGACCGTCGAGGAGCTGCCTGTCACTTCAGTTGTGTAAAGATCGCTCGCTATAGAAAGCTTTAAGGCTGAGGTTAGGGCGGTTGGAAGTCCAAGCCGGTCTTGGTGGTAAACGCGGCGATCAGGATGGACGGTACTGCCAGCTCCACCCGAGCCGGTGCAGCTGGTAGCACATCCCACCCAGCGTGTAGGACACCCAGAACCGCATGTTGACCACCTCGCGATCCGGCTCAGGGTCCAGCACTGGGTCGTCCCACCCGTAGGCCGCCGGACCGGCCTCAAGCTCGGCCTCCAGCACCGCCAACTGCGCGTCGGTGAGCTTGCACACCGCACCGCCGGGCCCCTTGGAGGCCAGCGCGTCCCTGGCGCCCGCCACATAGGCACGACGCCACCGGTTCACCGACATCTGCGCCACCCGGCGGCTTGGCGGCCAGGGCGTTCAGCGCACCCGCGTCCCGGGCCTTACGCCATTCGAGAATGTGGGAGTGGTACAGCCCTTCGCGGCGCAGCAACGCGCCCTTGGCTCCGGGCTCGGTCGCCGCGTCGTAAGCCTCGACCATCGCCGGCTTGTACTCCGGGGTGAACGATCGCCGTTTCGGCCGGTCCGATCGCGGTCTGCTGCAGTTGGCCATGGAAGGAACCACATGGTCACCAGCCTGCCAGGGATGCGACAAGAGGGAGCGACCTGCGGTATAACGGCTGTTGCTGTCAGCGTTGCTGTCACTGGAGATCGAAAACGCCCCGGAGCGTGATCGCTCGGGGCGTTTGGGCTGTTCAGAGAGGGTGGTCAGGGGCAGGGTCGAACTGCCGACCTTCCGCTTTTCAGGCGGACGCTCGTACCAACTGAGCTACCTGACCTCGGCGGCTGCCGCCGTACGCGGTCCTGACGGGACTTGAACCCGCGACCTCCACCTTGACAGGGTGGCGAGCACTCCAAACTGCTCTACAGGACCTCTATGTTCGGAAGGTTTCCCTTCCGTGTTGTTCGGCTCGCCTAGCCTACCAGTTCTTCGGAGGTCTTCGACCTCTCGTTTTCCCGGTGAGCCTGACGCTCCGGAGTGCCCCCAACGGGATTCGAACCCGTGCCGCCGCCTTGAAAGGGCGGTGTCCTAGGCCGCTAGACGATGGGGGCTCAGGGCCGGTGCCCTGTTCCGTGACGTCTTCCGTCGGAGACCTCTGAAGCATAGGGGACGTTTGCCCCTGATGCCAAAGCGGTTGGCGACGGTGAGCCTTTGATCGTTCCCGTTGGCTGCGGGACCTTCGTCGACTCCGGGAAAATTGTACGGCCAGGGTCAGGCTCGATATGACGTTCGCATTGGATCCACTGCTCGCCCAGACCGCCGACCGTGATGTCGTCCCAGGCCTGCAGGCGATGGGTGGACTTGCTGAAGTAGAGCACCGAGGCCATGAGAGGCGTGGGCTGGTCCTGTTCGAGGCCGCGGAGACCGGCGCCGCCCGTCGATCCCTGGACCATCAGCCTCGTCCCCGTCCGCAGCAGCTCGGTGGACCGCTGGTGCATGTGGCCGGCCAGCACGAGCGCCACGGATCCGGAGAACCCCCGGCCCACCGTGGGGTCGTGGACCGCCACGATGTCGGCTCCGATCTTGTCCGGGGCCGACGTCGACGGTGGTCGCGGCCATTCCGGCGGCGCGAGCTCCACGGAACGGGAGCGGCCGAGGTTGTAGAGCGCCTGGCTGGAGTCGTCGGACAGCCGGACGGACTTGTCCGGCGTGAACCGGGGGTCGCCGATGCCGTAGATGTTCAGGCCCTTGACCGTCGCGGCGACATCGTCCAGCACGATCGCGTTCTTCTGCCTGGCGACCGCCCGCTGGGTGGTCAGGGAGTCGTGGTTGCCCCGGACGAAGACGTACGGCACGCCGAGGCGGCCGATCTCCTTGACGTACTCGTTCTCGGCTCCGGTGCCGTGGTCGCTGATGTCGCCGGTGTCGATGATCAGGTTGACCTTGAACTGGTCCTTCAGCGACTTGATGACGTTCCAGCCCACGGGGTTGATGTGCAGGTCGGAGACGTGCAGCACGCGGATGGTGTCCGGGTCGGGGTCGTAGATGGGCAGCGTCGACCCGGCCTCGTAGAGCCGTGACACATTTGTCACCAGTTTGGCCAGCTGTCCGCGGTACTCGGAGAACCGGCTCACGATCGACTGGGCGCTCCCGACGAGGGACGGCACGCCCGTGAGCAGCCCGGTGTAGCGGGGCTCGGAGACCGAGCGCGGATTGAACGTCACGGCTGACAGCCCGCCGAGAAGGACCACCATGACGAGGGAGCCGGCGCCGGTCCACGCCGCCTTGGAGAGGCGCCGGAAGACCACCAGGCCAGTCAGGAAGCCGGCGACCACCGCGCAGATCAGCGCGCGGATGACGAGGCGGCGCAGGCCGTTGGCCACGTCGCTCTCGATCATCATGGGGAGCCGGTCGGCCCATCGCGGGTTTCTCAGGATCTGCTCGGCCGCGTCGGGATGGACGGCCTCGATGTCCAGGCTGAGCCGTACCGGGCTGTTGTGGCTGTTGAAGCTGAGCGTCCCGAGCGGGCGGACGTCCACGACGGTCTCGCCACTCCAGGAGGGCTGCAGGGACATCCCGATGTCCGCCGGGCCGACGGGCGTGTCCACGGACGCTCCCAACGCCAGCCCCAGCCAACCTCCGGCCACGGCGGCGAGCACGATCGCCAGGACCCGCGCCGCCCGGCCGCTACCGAACCGCCGGGCGGTCGCCTTCCACCCCGAGATATCCATGTCCTTCCTGACTACCCGAATTCGCGACCAGTCGCGCCCGCATGCCCTCCAGGATCAGGGACAGGCCGTGCTCGAACGAGGCGTCGCTCTGGGGGCCGCCGGTCTCGGCCATGACCGCGCGCAGGTTGGGGTACGGCGCGAGCCCCTCAAGCGCCTCCTCGAAGTGAGCGGGATCACTCAGCCCCCGTTCCCGATCCGCCTGCTCCTCAAGCACGAATCCGCCCAGAAAGCTCGCGAGCGTGCCGAGGCCCCACATCGCGTCGGTGCCGCTGAACCCGGCACGCCGCAGCGATTCCAGGATGAGCTCGACGGCCGCGAGCGTTCCCTGGCCCGGGTGGGTGCCCGCGGTGAGCCGGACCACGTCCCGGTGCGAGTTGAAGATCCTCCGCTGGCCCCGCATCCAGCCAGCCAGCCAGCCCTCCCATGACTCGCCCTCGGCGAGCGGAAGGAGAGGGGGAGCCTCCCGCACGGTGATGACCTCGGACATCTCGTCCAGCAGCTCCTGCTTGTTCCTGAAGTGCCAGTAGAGCGCCGGTGCCTGCACGCCGAGCTCGGCCGCCAGCCGGCGCAGCGTCAGCCTGTCCAGCCCGACCTCGTCGAGGAGCCGCAGAGCCGTACTGACGATCTTGTCTCGTTCGAGGGCCACGGTTGACAGCTTAACGACGTTCAATCCATGCTTAACGTTGTTAAATTTAACGACGTTAAGGAGATGGTGTGATCTACGCGGAAGGGATCCGCAAGCGGTACGGCCCGGCCGAGGCGCTGCGCGGAGTCGACCTCGACGTGCCCGCGGGCACGGTGTGCGGCCTGCTCGGGCCGAACGGCGCCGGAAAGACGACGATGGTACGCGTCCTCACCACGCTGCTGCGCCCGGACGGCGGTACGGCCCGGGTGGCCGGCTGCGACGTGGTGCGGGACGCCGACCGCCTGCGCTACCGCATCGGCCTCGCCGGCCAGCACGCCGCCGTCGACGAGCTGCTCACCGGCCACCGCAACCTCGTCCTCTTCGGCCGGCTCTACCACCTGCCCCGCCGTACGGCACGGCTGCGGGCGGACGAGCTGCTCAAACGGTTCGGCCTGGCGGACGCGGCCGACCGGCCCGTCAAGACGTACTCCGGCGGAATGCGCCGCAGGCTCGATCTGGCTGCCAGCCTGATCGTCTCGCCACCCGTGCTCTTCCTCGACGAGCCGACGACGGGCCTCGACCCACGGAGCCGGCTGGCTCTGTGGGACATGCTTCGCGAGCTGGTCTCCGAGGGCACCACCCTGCTTCTCACCACCCAGTACCTCGACGAGGCCGACCACCTGGCCGACCAGATCGTCGTGATCGACTCCGGGCGGGTCGCGGCCTCCGGCTCCCCGTCGGAGCTCAAAGCGAGGATCGGCGGAGACCGCGTGAGCGTCGTCTTCCGCGAGGCTGCGGACCTGACCGAGGGCGTCCAGGTCGTTCGCGCGGTCCTGCAAGGCGGCCCGGAGCAGCGGCTGGGCGACGAAGCGGACGACAGGCTGGAGATCGACCAGGGCGAGCACCGGCTGGCCGTCCCCGCCGAGCATGGCGCCGCTTCCCTCATCAAGATCGCCGCGGCCCTGGACGCGGCCGGGATCGCCGTCGAGGATCTCGGGCTGCGCCGGCCCACGCTGGACGAGGTGTTCCTCCAGCTGACCACGCGACCGAACGGGCAAGAGGCCGACGGGGCGAACGGGGCCGACGGGCCGAACCGGCACGGGGCCAGCGGAACGAATGGGCACGGAGCCGACGGGCCGGCCGGCCGATCTGAAGGGATGACCGCGGCATGACCGTCCTCGACACGCGAACGCCTGCCACTCCGCCCGCCGCTCCCCCCGCCACGACGGCCGGCCGGCTGCGCTGGGTCCTCATCGACGCCCTGACGATCGCCGGGCGGACCTTCGCCAGACTGCGGGCGCAACCGGGCGAGATAGCCGGCTTCCTGGTCTTCCCCGTGATCATGACCGTGCTGTTCGGGTACGTCTTCGGCAGCGCGATCAGGCTGCCCGGCGGGGGCGACTACCGGAACTACCTCATGCCCGGCATCTTCATGCAGGTCATGGCGCTGGCCGCGGTCGCGTCCGCCACGGCCGTCGCCGAGGACATGGCTCTTGGGATCATCGACCGCTTCCGGGCGCAGCCCATCGCGCGCAGTGCCGTACTGGCGGGACGGAGCGTCGCGGATCTGTCCATGCACCTGCTCACGCTGGCCTCGATGGCGGTCTGCGGCGTGCTCATCGCCGGATGGCGCCCGCATGGGACGCCTCTGGAGACTCTCGCGGGCTTCGGGCTGCTGGCGCTGTTCGGGTACGCGATGATCTGGGTGGGCACCTACATCGGGCTCTTCGTGAAGAACGGGGCGCAGGCCGACGCGGCCACGTTCGGATGGCTGTTCCCCATGACGTTCCTGGCGAACGCGTTCGTCCCGCTCGAAGGGCTGCCGGGCTGGCTGCGGCCGATCGCGGACTGGAACCCGATGAGCGCGGTCGTCTCCGCCGCACGCCTGCTCTTCGGCAACCCCGGCTCGGCGGCCGCGTCCTGGCCGCTCCGGCACCCGGTGATCGCGACGCTCTGCTGGTCGCTGCTGATCCTGGCGGTCTTCGTGCCGCTTGCCGTACGGCGGTATCGGACGGCCACCTCGCGGTGACACGATGAGGGGGTGATCGACGTCCCGCTGAAGAGGTTCGAGGAGCTCGTGGCCGAGGCGCTGGACACGATCCCGCCGGAGCTCGCCAAGGTCATGGACAACGTCGTGGTCGTCGTCGTGGACGACCCGCCCGAGCCCGGGCTCCTGGGGCTCTACACCGGCATCCCGCTCACCGAGCGCGGCGACTGGTATTCGGGGGTCCTGCCGGACCGGATCGAGATCTACCGCAATCCCACGCTGGAGATCTGCGAGACCGAGGAAGACGTGGTCGAAGAGGTACGGATCACCGTCGTTCACGAGATCGCCCACCATTTCGGCATCGACGATGAGAGACTTCACGAACTCGGCTGGTAATCACAGGGTTGCAAAGCGTCGAAACAGCGGGCACTGTAAGTAACATATTGGCGACGGTCTGTTAGATGCAGCCCGGCGAGCTCAGCCCGACTAGTCGTACGCGCAGCAACCCCGGCAAGCCCAGCGGAGTCACATGGCGGCCACGAAGCCCAGCCGGCTATCAGGGAGGCACCGCCGTCCACCCGAGGGCCGAATCACATACGGCGAAGTCGTCGCCATCAGGGAGTTCCGCGCGCTGTGGCTCGGGCAGGGCATGTCGCTGCTCGGCGACCAACTCGCGCAGGTGGCTCTGGCCGTCCTCGTCTACAGCCGGACCCAGTCGGCGCTCGCCACGGCCGCTGTCTACGCGCTGACCTACCTGCCGCCGATCATCGGCGGACCCCTGCTGGCCGGCCTCGCCGACCGTTATCCCCGCAGGCGGGTCATGCTGTACTGCGACTTTCTGCGGGCGGCCCTGCTGGCTCTGATGGCCGTGCCCGGCATGCCGTTCTCGGCGCTGTGCGCGCTGGTCTTCTGCGTCGTGCTGCTCAGCGCGCCGTTCTCGGCCGCCCGCGCCGCGCTGCTGCCCGAGGTGCTCGAAGGCGATCGGTACGTCGTGGGATCGGCCATCCAGAACGTCACCAACCAGGCCGTCCAGATGCTCGGCTTCGCCGCGGGCGGGGCCGTCATCGCCGGCCTGGGGCCGTACCGCGCGCTCGCGCTGGACTCGGCGACGTTCCTGGGGTCGGCCCTGGTGATCATCTCAGGGGTACGGCGGCGCCCGGCGTCTCTGCGCGCCGACGGAGCGCGGCTGTCGATGTGGACCATGACGAGGGCGGGCGCACGGCTCGTCTTCGGCGACCGGCGGCTGCGCACTCTCGTGCTCTTCGCCTGGCTCTGCGGCTTCTACGTGCTTCCTGAGGGGATCGCCGTGCCGTACGCCGCGAGACTCGGCGGCGGGACGCTGCCCGTGCCGGTGATCACCGGACTGCTGATGGCGGCGATGCCGACGGGGACCGTGGTCGGCGCGTTCTTCTTCAGCCGTTTCGTCACCCCGTCAGGGCGGCTGCACGCGATGGGGTGGCTGTCCATGCTGACCTGCGCACCGCTGATCGTGTGCGCGATGCGGCCGTCGCTGGAGGGCGTCATCGCGCTCTGGGTGCTGTCCGGAATCGGCGGCGCCTACCAGCTCGCCGCGAACGCCGCGTTCGTCCAGTGCGTCCCGCCCGCGGGGCGCGCCCAGGCCTTCGGGCTCGTCCAGTCCGGGCTGCTGGCCGCCCAGGGGATCGGCATCCTCATCGGAGGCGTGGCCGCGCAGAAGCTCGGTCCAGAGCCCGTGGTCGCCCTGGCCGGAGCGGCCGGGCTCTCGGTCGCGGCCGTGCTGGCCATGCTCTGGACCGAGTCTCGTACGGAGATCATCGCCAAGGTCCGGGCCGCCGCCTGACTCAGGCCTGCGGCCTGTCCTCGGGCTTGTCCTCGGGCTTGTCCTCAGGCTTGTCCTGGGGCTGAACCACGGGCTGGACCACGGGCTTGTCGTCGGGGCCGTTCTGCGGGGTGGGCGTCGGGGCGGGAGCGGGGGTGGAAGCCGGGGTGGAAGCCGGCGCCTGGCCGTACGGGTGGCTCTCGTAACCGGCGGGCTGCCGGCTGCCGTAGGGGGCCGGCTCGGCGGGCCGGTTCCAGGTGCTCTGCGCGTGGTCCCACCTGGCCTTGGCGTCCTGCCAGACGTGACCGTCCTTGTTGTTGCTGATGAGGTCCTGGGCGATGGAGGTGGGCTTGCCGTCCTCGGGAAGCAGCAGCCACGCCACGGCGTACACGCCGGCTCCGAGGCCGCCGAAGAACGTCGCGACGGCGAAGGCGAGGCGCAGGATGTTCGGGTCGACGCCGATGTACTCCCCGACGCCGGAGCAGACTCCTGCGATGATCTTGCCGTTCCGGGTGCGGCGGAGCTGCTTCACTGAACCGTTGGTGTGCATCTCGTTCATGCCTCCACACTGCCCTTTTCGCGGCCCTCGGCACATCGGGATTCCCCCTGGTCGGACCCGGAGCGGGCCCCTATACGCTGACCTTCATGGACGACCTCCTCAACCTCGACGACCAGCTCACCGGCGAACAGCGGATGGTCAGGGACGCCGTCAGGGACTTCGTCTCCCGCCAGGTCCTCCCCCGCGTGGGCGACTGGTTCGAGGAGGGCGTCTTCCCCGCCCGTGAGCTCGCTCCCGCGCTCGGCTCACTCGGCGTGCTCGGCATGCACCTCGACGGGTACGGCTGCGCCGGGCTCGACGCCATCTCGTACGGCGTGGCCTGCCGGGAGCTTGAGGCCGGCGACTCGGGACTGCGGTCGTTCGTGTCCGTGCAGGGATCGCTCGCCATGTTCCCGATCTGGAAGTACGGCTCGGACGAGCAGAAGGAGGAGTGGCTGCCCGCGATGGCCGCCGGCGACGCGATCGGATGCTTCGGCCTGACCGAGCCCGACCACGGCTCCGACCCGGCCGGCATGCGCACCACCGCCAAGCAGGACCCCTCCGGCGACTGGATCCTCAACGGCGCCAAGATGTGGATCACCAACGGCTCCATCGCCGACGTGGCCGTGGTGTGGGCGCATACCGACTCGGGCATCCGCGGCTTCGTCGTCCCGACGTCGACGCCCGGGTTCTCGGCGCCGGAGATCCACCGGAAGATGTCCCTCCGGGCGTCCGTCACCTCCTCGCTCTATTTCGACGACGTACGGCTGCCCGCGTCAGCCGTACTGCCGGGTGTGACCGGTCTGAAGGGGCCGCTTTCATGCCTTTCCGAGGCGCGGTTCGGGATCGTCTGGGGGGTCGTCGGCGCGGCCCGCGCGTGCCTGGAGGCCGCTGTGGAGTACGCCACGACCCGCGTCCAGTTCGGCAAGCCGATCGGCGCGTTCCAGCTCACGCAGGAGAAGCTGGCCTGGATGGCCGTCTCTCTCGGACAGGCCGGGTTGACCGCCCTGCATCTGGGGCGGTTGAAGGACGCCGGCACGCTGCAACCGCGGCAGGTCAGCTTCGGCAAGCTGGCCAACGTGCGGGCGGCTCTGGACATCGCCCGCCAGGCCCGTTCTGTGCTCGGGGCGAACGGCGTGACGCTGGAATATCCGGTAATCCGGCACATGAACAACCTGGAGTCCGTGCTGACGTACGAGGGCACCCAGGAGATCCACACCTTGGTGCTCGGCGAAGCCCTCACCGGCCTTCCCGCGTACCGATGACGCGGCGTCTGGTCTTCGGTGAGGCGGCTTGCTGAGAGGGTTCGGGTCGCGACGCGGTTGGTGGGTGGGATCTCCGGGAATGCGGTGTCGGGTACGGGTCCCGAGGCCGGTGTCAGGCACACGGGTTCCGTCGCCCGGATATCGTGATCGCGTCGAAGTGCGTCGCCGAAGGCGCGGTAGTCTCTGTACCCTGCATCTAGCAAGGGGTGCTAGCTCAATGGCAGAGCTGCGGACTTTTAATCCGTAGGTTCAGGGTTCGAGTCCCTGGCGCCCCACCACTCCACACCACCGCTGACCTGCGATTTCTCGACCAGAGGCTACCTTGCGACGAGAAGTTGATCTCGGATGTTGGCTCGTTGTTTGCTCGCGTGTCGCCCGCCTGGCACCCAACCAGCGGACTTCAGGAACGGACTCCTCCCAGAACCGCGAGAACCAGCGGACGAATAATCCGTAGGCTGGTACGACATCTCGATGGCGCGCGATCACACCAGCGAGCCATGCAGGGATAGCCCCAAGTTCAAGGGCTACCCTGATACCAGGGCCTCGGCAAAGTCGGTTGAGCTTCGTTTGATCAGGTGATCCCGAGAATGGCCAGGGGTCGTGTGGCATCTCGGGCGAGGTGGCGGATGGCTTTGGCGATGTTGTCGACGCCGGTCAGGCGCAGAGCACTGATCGCGAGATTGCGCAGGGTGGCCATGGCGCGGGGTGCGTTGCCGGTGCGGACTTGGGAGTGGTCCTCGCCGTAGGTGACGTCGCGGACCCAGTGCAGCTTGTTCTCGATGGTCCAGTGGCCGCGGATCCAGGTGGCCAGATCGGCGGGGCCGGCCTGGAAGACGGGCAGGCTGGTGATGGCGTAGACGGTGACGGTCCGCCACTTACGTCCTGCGGCGATGCCTCGAACTTGGCGTTTGACCTGGATCGCCTGAACAGCGTGGGGGAACAGCAGCCCGGCTTTCACACTGACCACCTTCAGCGCGCGTCGTTCCTCACGGCCGTGAGCACGGTCACTGCTGCGGTGATGGATGTCCACCTGGCGCCATGGCAATGCCCCTGCGGAATGGACCTGCGAGCCTCTTGGGACGACGGGAAAGAACACGCCGCCCATCACGCAAGATGGGCGATCGGCGTCCGGCTCCCCAAGAACTTGGAGTGGTGGGGCGACCTGGCCGTGGTGACAACCGAGTCACCGATCGCTTGGCGGAAGCTGACCTATCAAGTGGCGCGAATGCCCCGCAGGGAGAATGGCTACGCCTTCAACTCGTGGTCCCACCTTGGCGAGCCTGAGCAGACCCCGGACAACGTACGGTGTGGGTGCCGACAATCGTTTCACAGGGTTTGATCTGGGGTTTTTCCCTACTCGGTAGCTCGGCTCCGGCAGGATTGCAGGATGGCTCTGCGGCTGCTGTACTTGATCGTCTTGAGGGTGTTCGGCTGGATCGCGCTGCTCGCCCGATCACAGACGTCGAAGGACGTGGAGATCCTCGTACTGCGCCATCAGCTCGCTGTACTCCGCCGCCAGGTCGCCACTCCCCGGCCATCGTGGGCCGACCGGGCGATCTTGTCCGCGCTTGCGCGACTACTCCCCCGAAGCCGCCGACAGCATCTGTTCGTCACACCGCGGACGCTCCTGCACTGGCACGCCGACCTGGTGACGCAACGTTGGACCTACCCCAAGCGCGGACCGGGACGACCACCGACCCGGCCCACGATCCAGACCCTGATACTGCGGTTGGCTGCCGAGAATCCGACCTGGGGGTACCGGCGCATCGCCGGTGAGATCGCCAGCCTGGGCCGGAAGGTCTCCCCGGCCACCGTGTGGGCGATCCTCAAGAAAGCCGGATTCGATCCGGCACCCCAGCGCAGCGACCCGACCTGGGCCCAGTTCCTCAAAGCCCAGGCCTCGGGAATCCTGGCCGCCGACTTCTTCCATGTCGAGACGATCACACTCGCCCGGTTGTACTGCTTCGCCGTCATCGAGCACGCCACCCGCCGTGTCCACATACTGGGGGTCACGGCGAACCCGACCGCCAACTGGGTCGCCCAGCAGGCCCGCAACCTGATGCTCGACCTGGGTGATCGAACCGCCGACTTCCGATTCTTGATCAGAGACCGAGACCGCAAGTTCACCGCGCCCTTCGACGAAGTGTTCAAGACCGAAGGCATCCGCGTGCTGCTCACCGCTCCGCAAGCTCCTCAAATGAACGCGATCATGGAACGTTGGGTGGGCAGCGTACGCCGCGAGATCCTCGACCGGATCCTCATCATGAACGCCGCGCACCTGCGCACGGTCCTCGCCAACTACGAGACCTATTTCAACGAGCACAGGCCGCACCGCGCGCTGAACCAAGCCAGCCCACTGCGGGCACTACCGGACCCCATCGACGCCGACATCACGGTAACCCGACGAGACCGGCTCGGCGGCCTCCTACATGAATACTCCCAGGTCGCATGAGGTGACACGATAATCAGCACCCACAGGATCGGCAGGCCGTACCAGACCGACGACACGACCTGGGGACCTGGGCGTTGAGCAAGGCGATGGACGCGGCCAAGCTGCTCGACGGCGATGTGACGCGTGCCGTGGCCGACATCGCCCTCATGCTCGCCACCCCGCAGGAGGCACTGGCCGCGCCCGGCATCGTCGAGCGCATCACCACCCTGGGCGGCGGCGCCGCCCGCTTCTCTTGCCACGGCCCTTCCCGTCCCGACCTCCTGGCCGCTCTCGCGGGCTAGGACGGCCCCCTGGAACCGGCGGCCGGAGCGAGGGCGAAGCTGGCCGCCGCTTCCGCATGCAGCCGAGCGCTCGGGAAGAGCGGGATACCGATGTCCTGCTCACTGATCAGGAGCTCGATTTCGGTGCAGCCGAGAATGACGCCTTCGACGCCCTCTGTCGTCAGTTCGGCGATGATCCGCGCGTAGGCGTCCCTGGAGGATTTCTTCAAAACTCCGCGCACCAGCTCCTCGAAGATCACATCGTGGATCAGCTCGCGCTGCTCACGCTCCGGCACGACGACGTCCAAGCCGTGCGCGGCCAGCCTGTCTCGATAAAAGGACTCCTCCATCGTGAAGCGAGTCCCCAGCAGGCCGACCTTGCGCATTTCCCTGGCGCGCACCTCGGCGCCCACGGCGTCCGCGATGTGGAGCACGGGGACATTCGCGGCCCGCGTAACCTCATCGGCCACCCGGTTGAAGGTGTTGCTGCAGATGAGCAGGACGTCGGCACCGGATTCCTCTAATTTCCTGCCGGCGTCGACGAGCAGCGAGCTCACCTCGCCCCAGCGGTCGGCGAATATGAGGTCTTCGACCGTCGTGTAATCGACCGACCAGATGAGGCTGTTGGCGGAATGGCTGCCACCCAGCCGCTCACGCACCCGCTGGTTGATGATCTGGTAGTAGATGACAGTCGACTCCCAGCTCAGCCCGCCGATCAGACCGATAGTACGCATGAGACTCCGTTTCATCGTTCAGGTACCGTCGCCTGTGCCAGCTCGCGTGCGCAGGCGCTGAGCCCGATCTCGCTGGACGCCTTGACCAGCACCACGTCCCCCGGTTCGAGCAGCTCGGCGGCCAGGCTGACAGCCCCGGTCACGTCCTCGACCGTGACGACGGCGACGCCCAGGTTCGAGGACTCCGCCTCCTGCGCCATCGCGACGGGATCGCCGGGACCGACCGCGATCAGCACGTCCACGCCGAGCTCGGCCACGAGCCGGCCCACCTCCACGTGCCGGGAGCGCGAGGCGTCCGCCTGCTGCCCCATCGCGCCGAGCACGGCGACGGTACGGCGGGCGCCGGCCAGCGCCTTCAACGCCCGCAGCCCGGCCCGCATGGATTCGGGGTTGGCGTTGTAGGCGTCGTTCACGATGGTGACGCCGTCGGGGCGTTCGAGAATCTCCAACCGGCCCGCGGAGCGGCGCCTGGCCGCGTTCAGCCCGCTAGCGATCTCGTCCGCGGAAAGGCCCCGAGTGACGGCGGCGGCCGCGGCGGCCAGGGCGTTGCTCACCTGGTGCTCGCCGATGAGGTCCAGCTTCACCCGGGCGCAGCCGGTGGGCGTCAGCAGCTCGAACGAAGCCCGCGCCCGGTCGTCCATCCGCACGTCGTCGGCGCGCACGTGCGCCCCGGCGGACCTGCCGTACATGACGATCTGGGCTCGGGTGCGCCCTATCATGCCCACCACGTACGAGTCGTCGGCGTTGAGCAGCGCGAACCCGTCGGCGGGCAGCGCCTCCACCAGCTCCCCCTTGGCGGCGGCCACGTCTGCCAGGCCGCCTCCCATGCGCGCCACGTGTGCGGCGCCGACGTTGAGGACCACGCCGACCTGCGGCGGAGCGATCCGGGTGAGATAGGTCAGGTCCCCCTTGCGTCCGGCGCCCATCTCCAGAACCAGATATCTGGTCGCGGCATCGGCACGCAGGACGGTGAGCGGCAACCCGAGCTCGTTGTTGAACGACCTGTCGGTGGCGATCGTCGGCGCGTGCCGTTCGAGCACCTGGGCCAGCAGGTCCTTGGTCGTGGTCTTGCCCACGGAGCCGGTCAGGGCGATCACGGTCGGGCTGATGTGGCCGAGCACGCACCTGGCCAGCCGGCCGAGCGCCAGCTGGACGTCCTCGACCACGAGGGCGGGCACGCCCACGGGACGGGAGGCCAGCACGGCGACGGCGCCGCCGGCGACCGCCTTGGCCGCGTAGTCGTGGCCGTCGACGCGGGCGCCGGCCGTGGCGGCGAACAGGCCGCCCGGCACGACCTCGCGGGAGTCGACGGCCGAGGGCGCCGTCACCAGCGCGTCCGGGTCCTGGACGTCATGCAGGCCGGCTTCGAGAAACCGCGCGATCTCGCTCAGCTTCATGGGGATCATGAGCCACTCCTCGCGAACGCCAGGTCGATGAGGCGTCGCAGCAGGTCGCGGTAGGGCACGCCGCTCGCCGCCCAGGACTTGGCATAGACCGAACGCGGGGTGAAGCCGGGCATGGTGTTGATCTCCAGCACGTACAGACGTCCCGTGTCCTGCTCGTAGAGGAAGTCGACGCGGGACAGGCCGTAGCCGCCGATCGCGCGGAAGGCGCGCAGGGCCAGCTCGCGCGCGTCCTCGGCCACCCGTTCCGGCAGCGCAGCCGGGATGGTGGCGATGTCCGCCCGGCTGAGGTACTTGGCCTCGTAGTCGAGCCACGCGCCGCGCACATTGAGCTCGCCGGGCACCGAAGCCAGCGGGTCGTCGTAGCCGCCGAGCACGCCGCAGATGAGCTCGCGCGCGTTCACGCCTTGCTCGACGATGACCACCCGGTCGTGGGTGAACGCCAGCTCGACGCCCGCGCGAAGCTCCTCCATGGAGGTGACCCGGGAGATGCCGATGGAGGAGCCCATGTTGGCCGGTTTGACGTACATCGGCCAGTCGAGCGACTTCACCACGCTCCAGAGATCGGTCGTGGTGCGCCATTCGTGCTCGGTGAACCACACGTGCGGCGTGACGGGAATGTTCTCGGCCAGGAAGGCGCGTCGCATCGCCACCTTGTCCATGGCCACGGCCGAGGCGAGGACGCCGCAGCCCACGTAGGGGATGCCCAGCGTCTCCAGGTGCCCCTGCAGGACGCCGTCCTCGCCGAACGGCCCGTGCAGCACGGGGAAGACCACGTCGGCCAGGTCGCGGCGCAGCTCCACCGGCCACCTGCCCTGCCTGTCGATGATGATGGCGATGGGCTCGTACAGGTCCCTCGGCAGGGCGTTGAGGACCGCCTGCGCCGATTGCAAGGACACCTCGTGCTCGGCGGACGGCCCGCCTGCCAGCACGGCCACCCGCAGGCGTTGGGTCACGATCAATCAGCCTTTCTCTCTTGCCGTGGGGGACGGCGCCGCCGGTCAGCACGACGGCGATGTCCGGGCCGGCCCGCGTGTTCTGTCAACGTGTCTTCGAGCGTCGACTCATCGGCTGATCAGTTCCCATGCCATTTGCTGTCCACTTGCCGATCGGGGTCGTCGCCGTCAAGCCGCTTACTCGTCGAGCACTGGTGCGGCTGCGCCGTGCGGGAGCATGAGCAGCACCTGCTAGACGTACTGCTGGGTGATGCTGGAACCGCCCTGGCTCACCCCGCCCGAGGAGACGCAGCACGAAGACCCAGACGTAGTCGTACTGGGCTCCTCCCCAGGCGTACTGCCCGGCCAGGGACTTCACGAGGCCGATGTAGAAGGCGCCGAGCATGGCGCCGCGGCCAGGAGCGGTGAGACGACCACGGCCAGCACGCCGGTCCACAGGACGATCACCGACCCCAGGACGAGCCAGGAGTCGACGAAGGGCGGGGGCACGGCAGCGGCGCGGTGGCACCCGGGTAGAAGACCCGGACCACCTCCTGCAGCAGGATCGACACTCCGAGGGCCGTGATCAGCGGTGCCAGCCTGTGCGCGTCGCGCAACGGCCGGTAGGCCAGCCGCTTCATCAGAACCGCGACGGTCACGGACACGGTGACCGCCGCGACGCACAGCATCGGAAGCGCCACGTACCACGGCACTCCTTCGGGCAGCAGGTACACGTAGGCGAAGTGGGCGCCGAACGCCCCCACCATAAACACCTCACCGTGCGCGAAGTTGATCAGCTGGACGATGCCGTAGACCATGGTGTAGCCGAGCGCGATGAGTCCGATCAGCGCGCCGAGCACAAGGCCGTTGACGATCTGCTGGGCCAGGGTCGCCACAGGTCACTTCGCCTCGAACTGACCGCTCCGGTAGCGCACGCCGACGCGTGAAGTGCGCCCGCGGCGAAGCCGACCGTCAGCTGATGGCGGTCAGCAGCTTGCGGCGGAAGATGCCGGGTGCGGGGTAGCGGGAGGCTTCGGCACCCAGGGTCATGATCAGGTCGATGAGGCCGGGCCGGGCCAGGACCTGCTCGGCAGGCTCCAGCATCGAGCCCACGTCGGCGAGGGCCCGCAGCAGGTCGGGGTGGGAGAGCTTGGCCGCATCGAGAGCCCTGATGACGTGCCAGGCCGGGTCGCCGGTTTCGTACTGCTCGCCGCGGAGCGCGGCGTCGATCTCGGCGAGCCGGTGGGCGTCCCAGTCGCGCAGCGCCCGGTAGTAGGGCGCGGCTGTGGTCTCCAGCGCCTCAGCGAAGACCAAGGCCAGCTTGACGGGGTCGCCCGCGTCCACTGTGTCGATCGCCTCCCGCAGCAGAGCGCCCTGCACCAGGCCCATCGACAGCCCCAGCCCGAACGTGGTGTTCGTCGTCGCCCAGGCGTCGCCCAGGGCGAGCAGACCCGTCACGACGGGGAGCCCGTCGGCGACCAGGTCGCGCCGCCTGGCGTGCCCGGCCGACATGACCTGCACGCCGGTGATCGGCTCGCCGTGCCGCGCCCAGTGGGTGAACTCCGGGAAGAGCTCGATCGCGCGGTCCCAGGCGTCCACCTCGCGCAGGGCCCGCAGATCGCGGTCGCGGCTGGAGGCCACAAGGATCAGGGACCAGGTGCCGTTGTCGCCGGGGAGGGTGCCCGCGGTGACGGTCTCCTGGTGGATGAGGGGCCAGTGCACCGCTTCCGGCAGCCCTTGGCCGCTGTCGCAGTAGTGCCGGGCGTAGTAGATGAACCCGGCCTCGGCCCGCTCCTCGGTGTCGCGGATCGGGCCGAGGTCGGCGAGCATCCTGGGGATCTGCGAATTCCGGCCGCTCGCGTCCACGATCAGGTCGGCGTGAAGCACCTCGCCGTCGCGGGTCTCGACCCCGGCGACGTGCGGCACGCCGGGCAGCCGTTCACTGCCGGAAACAAGCCGTGCGACGCCGTCGCCCCGCCGGACGGTGACCCCAGCGGTGCGTGCGGTGACGGTGGCCAGCGCGAACTCCAGGACCGGCCGGCGGGCGGCCATCGTCTCGTAACGCTCGTCCCCAGCGAGCCTGCCCCCCACGGCAGGCACGCTCCATGCTCCGCCGAGCATGTTGTGCCGCCTGCCGCCCGCCGCGTCCATCTCGGCGACCACCTCGGGCAGCTCCAGCGCCAGCAGGGCCAGTGCGCGAGGCATCATCACATGGGGCAGATGGAACTGGCTCACCCCCGGCCGCTTCCAGGACGTCCACGCCTCCTGGCCTGTCGAGGGCACCTCGGCGGGATCGCGCTCCAGTACGGTGACCCGATGGCCCCGCCCGGCGAGCAGCATCGCGGTGGCGAGTCCGGTCGGCCCGGCTCCTATAACGATAACGTTCATGGTCATTTGATCACGATCCCGCCGGTAACCGCCCGTTTACCAGGCCAGGCGGTGTCCACTTTCCAGCCATCCGTCGCCTGATAAGGCGGGGGAACAGCCGCACAATTCAACGTGTTACGGGCGTCGAACTGATCGTCCGCGGCATCAGTGACCGCCTCGCGCCATTTCACGGGATCAGCAGGGTCTTGCCGAGTGCTGTCCGCGCGGCGATGGCGGCGTGGGCGTCGGCGGCGCGCTCCAGCGGGAACGTCTGGCCGATGGCCGGTCGCAGTCGTCCCGCGGCGCCGTCGGCCAGCGCCTGCACCGACATCTCGTGCATGGCGGCGAGCGAGGGGAACACCGCCCCCATCGGCACCAGGGTGACGCCCCGCGAAGCCGCCTCCTCCTCGGCGACCTGGGTCATCGTCCCGCTGCCCGCGCCGAACGCGATGAACCGGCCGCCCGGCGCGACCAGCTCGAAGCTGCCGCGCCCGATCGCGCCGCCGATCGCCTCACACGCGACGTCCACTCCCTTATCGCCGGTCGCCTCCCGTACGCGGTCCTCCCAGCCGGGCAAGGTGTAGTCGATCGCGACGTCGGCGCCCCGCTCGGCGGCGAGGGCGAGCTTGGGTGCGGAGCTCGCGGTCGCCACCACGCGCGCGCCGGCCCGCTTGGCGATCTGGATCAGCAGGCTGCCGACGCCGCCGCCCGCAGCCCCGATCAGCACCCACTCCCCCGGCTTCGGCGCGACGGCGCGGGCGATGCCCAGTGCCGTGCGTCCGTCGTTGAGCAGGCCGACCGCGTCCTCGAAGCCGAGCCCGTCCGGGATCGGGATCACCATGGCCGCGTTCACCGCGACCTTCTCCGCATAGCCGCCCGACCCCCCGGTCGTGGTGGCAACCCGCCGCCCCACCAGCGCGGGGTCGGCGTCCGGCCCCACCGCCACGACCGTACCCGCCACGCCATTGCCCTGAATGACCGGCAGCGCAGGCAGTGGCATGGGCGCCGAACCGGAGCGCACCAGCGTCTCTATGTACGTGATGCCGATGGCCGCCGCCTCGACGAGAACCTGTCCCTCACCCGGCACCGGATCCGGAGTCTCCTCGGCCACCAGCACCTCGGGCCCACCGAACTCTCTCAACCACACGGCACGCATCTATGTCTCTCCTTTTGTTTGTTTGAAAGGAATTAAATGTCCAGAAGTGGGCTGTCCGTCCGGAAGCCCAGATAGTGGCCATTTCCTGGCCAGTCACCTGGGACGCCCGGTGGCGGGCGGCCTGCCGAGTACTTTCGTGTCAGCGGCTCAGGAGTTCGCGAAGCTCCGCGGTGATCTGCTGGGGGGCCTCTTCGGCCATGAAGTGGCCGTGGCTGACGGTGGTGTGCCGCAGGTCCGGCGCCCAGGCGCTCCACAGGGCTGCCGCGTCGAAGCCGAGGGCGGCGCCCCAGTCCTGCTGGAGCACGGTGACCGGCATACGTAGCCGGTTGCCGGCGTCCCGGTCGGCCTGGTCGTGGGCGACGTCGATGCCGGCGGAGGCGCGGTAGTCGGCCACGATCGAGGGCACCGCGTCGCGGCAGGCCTCCAGGTAGGCGGCGCGGACGTCGGCGGGGATGGCCTGCGGGTCGTTGGTCCAGATGTCGAGGAAGTGGCCGAAGAAGGCGTCCGGGCTGGCGGCGATCATCTGCTCGGGCAGGCCCGGGGGCTGGGCCATCAGGAAGAGGTGGAACCCGACGGCGGCGGTGACACCGTGGAGCACCTCCCACATGTCCAGGGTGGGGAGCACGTCCAGGCTGGCCAGGTGAGTGATCGTCTCGGGGTGGTCGAGTCCGGCGCGGATGGTGACCAGGGCGCCGCGGTCGTGCCCGGCCAGCGCGAAGCGCTCGTGCCCCAGCGCGCGGGCCAAGGCGACGATGTCCGCGGCCATCGTGCGCTTGGCGTAGGTCTCCGGACCGGTCTCGGCCGGCTTGTCACTGACGCCGTAACCGCGCAGGTCGGGACAGATCACGGTGTGGTCGGCCGCGAGGTCGGCGGCGACGTGCCGCCACATCAGGTGGGTCTGGGGGAAGCCGTGCAGCAGCACGATCGGGGTGCCCGAGCCGCCGACGGCCGCGTTCAGGGACACGCCCTCGGCGACCGGGACGCGGTGGTAGTCGAAGCCGGAGATGGTCGGTGCCATGGGGTGTTGCTCCCATCGGTTGCCGGAGACGCCCGCCGATCGGTGGACATCGTCGAGCCTGCCGGACGCGAATCAGCATCCGGTCAGCGCGTACCGTGGCGGCTAGAGGAGAGCGCGGGAGGTGAGGATGGAGCGGATGGAGCGGGTCACCTTTGGTGTACTCGGGCCGGTGGTGGCCTGGGACGGCGCCGGTGGCCTGCTGGCGTTGAAGGGGCCGCGGCACCGGGCGGTGCTGGCTCGGCTGATCGTGGCCCGCCGCCGTGTGGTCCCGGTGGCCCGCCTGGTAGCGGAGCTGTGGGACGAGCCGCCGGAAGGCGCCGTTGGGGCCGTGCAGACATTCGTCGCCGCGCTGCGCCGCGTCCTGGAGCCGGATCGCCCGCCCCGGGCCCCGGCCCGTCTACTGGTCACGGAGGGCCCCGGGTACGCGCTGCGCGCCGAGCCGGAGGCAGTGGACGCCTGGCGGTTCGAGGCGGCCGTCGGCGTCGCCGCGAAGCTGCCGCCCGGGCAGGCGCTGGAGCGCCTCGATGAGGCGCTGGGGTCGTGGCGCGGCCCGGCCTACGCCGAGTTCGCCCAGGAGGAGTGGGCCCGCGGCGAGCGCTCCCGCCTGGCCGAGCTGCGGCTGCAGGCAGTGGAGCGGCAGGCGGACGCCCGGCTGGCCCTCGGCATGGCCGACGAGGCGGTGCCCGACCTCGACGCGCACCTGGCGGAGCACCCCTGGCGCGAGGACGCCTGGCGACTGCTGGCGCTCGCCCTGTACCAGGGGGGCCGCCAGGGGGACGCACTGGCGGTGCTGCGCCGGGCCCGGGCTACTCTGGCCGACCATCTGGGGCTGGACCCGGGCCCGAAGCTGCGCCGCCTGGAAGCGGAGATCCTCGCCCAAGACCCGCGTCTGGACCCGCCGGACGGGCCGGAGACCGCGGCGGCCCGGGTGTGGACGCAGGCGACCGCGGCCTACCACCGCACGGCCACCGGCGCCCGGGCCCGGATGGAGTCGGCGGTCGGCCTGCTCAGGAACCTCGCGGTGACGGGGAGCGGCGGCCTGGAGGCGGCCCGGGAGCACCGCTTGGCGGCCATCGCCGCGGCGGAGGAGTTCGGCGATCCGGACCTGACCGCCCGGGTGATCGGCGCCTATGACGTGCCCGCGATCTGGACCCGCGGCGACGACCCGCCGCAGGCGGAGAGGATCGTCGCCGCCGCCGAGCGCGCCCTGGCCGCCCTGCCGCGTGCCCCGTCGAATGACGCCGCGCGGTGCCGCCTGCTCGCCACGATCGCGCTGGAGATGCGCGGCACCCGCTCCCCGCGCGGGCCGCAGGCCGCACGCGAGGCCGGGGAGATCGCCCGTCGGCTGGACGATCCCGCGCTGCTGGCGTTCGCCCTCAATGGGATGTTCATGCAGTCCTGCACCCGGGCGGGCCTCGCGTCGCGGCGCGACGCGATCGGCGCGGAGCTGGTCGCGCTAGCCGCCCGGCACGGCCTGGTGACCTTCGAGGTGCTCGGGCATCTGATCCGGCTGCAGGCGCGCAGCGCGCTGGCCGACTTCTCGGGGGCCGACGAGCACGCCGCCGCCGCGGACCTGCTGGCCAAGCGCCACGAACGACCGCTGGTGGGCGTCTTCACCCAGTGGTACGGCGCGCTGCGCTTGGCCGCCGCCTCCGGGCAGCTCGCGCAGGCCGAGGCCGCCTACCAGGAGGCCGCCGCGCGGCTGGAGGGTGCCGGCATGCCCGGCATGGAGCATGGTCTGCTGCCGCTCACCCGGCTGTGCCTCCGCCTGGCAGACGGCGCCTCCTCCGCGCAGGAGGCCGCCGAGGTCGTCGACCCGGACGCGGACTGGGGCCCGTACCGTCCCTGGGCCGAACCCTTCGTCCTGCTGCGCGCGGGCCGCCACGCCGAGAGCCAGGCGGCGCTGCACGCTCTGCCGGAGCCGCCCGCGGACCTCATGTACGAGGCGCTGTGCTGCCTGCAGGCCGCGGCCGCCCTGGAGCTCCGGGACCGGGCCGTGCTGGAACGGGTACGCGCCCGCCTGCTGCCGGCCGCGGGCGAACTCGCCGGCGCGGGCAGCGGGCTGATCAGCCTTGGCCCCGTGGACCGCTGGCTCGCCGCGATCACCACCGCACTCCACCCCTCGGCGTCCCCGGCCACCGGCGATCGGTAGGCGTTACCGGTCGACCTGTTTCTGTTACTGGCCTGCCGCGCCGAGGAGCCTTGCCACGAGCTGGTGCGCGTACGCGCCGTCAAGCCTGTCCGGGCGGAAGAGGATCCGGTACATCATGGGTGCGACGACGTGGTCGATGACCGTCTCGACATCGGGCGGACTCTGCCCGCGATCGGCCGCACGGGCCAGGATGACGTCGATCTGCTCGGCCGCGTAGGCCGAGCACTGGCCCGCGTTTCTGCCGTCCGGGTCGCCGAGCAGCGCGTCACGGATGTAGGCACGGCCCGAGGCAGAGGCCATCTCCTCGAGGAACTGCTCGGCCCAGGCCTCGAGATCGGACCCCAGGTCCCCCCAGTCCTCCGGCGACGCCTCGGGCCGCAGGCGCTCGACAGCCACATCCGACAGCAGCTCCTGCAAGTCACCCCAGCGGCGGTAGATGGTGGACGGGGGTGACTCCGGCGCGGGCGGCCACCAGGGGCACCGTGAGATGACCCATCCCGCCATCACCAGCTGTGCCGACATCGACCCTGACCAGGCCGAGGCCACGCGCCGCTCGCTGCTCACCTCACTGGCCGACACGGGGACCCTCGTGTTGGGGACCCACTTTCCGCCGCCCACCGCCGGGCGCGTGATCACCTATGGGGACGTCCACCGGCTGTCACCCGTCCCCGCGGTCCGACAGGCCGTCTCGCACTGACCCCGCTTCACCTCCTGCGCGCGGGGCCGCCGCATATTCAGACGGACGTCGGTAATGGCCCGCTGTTCCAGGTCATGGCGTCGCCGAAGGCGGCGATGAGATCCACCTCGCCGCCTGCCGCGTCGGCGTAGGCGCGGTGCAGGTTGAGCACCAGGCGTTCGGCGTCCGCCCAGTCGGCGAGTGGCCCGTGCCCCGGCACGATGTGCTCGGCCTCGAAACCCGCCAGCCAGTTCAGCGACTTCAACGCCCCTTCGAGCGACCCCATCAGCACCAGCGGCGTGAGCCCGTTGAACAGCAGGTCGCCGACGAACAGCACGCGCTCCTCAGGAAGCCACGCCACCACGTCCCCGGCGGTGTGCGCGGCATACCCGGGGTGCCGCACTTCGACCCGACGCGTGCCAGAGTGAAGCGTCAGCCCCGATCGGAAAACCACGGACGGGACTCGGCGCGTCACGTCTCCCCAATCGGGCACCGGAGCCCAGATAGGCGGGCACCCGTCGGTGAGCCGATCGGCCAGCAGCGCGTCCCGCATCGCTTCGTGCCAGAAGATCACCGTCTGCTCCGGTAACAGGCTGTTGCCGTAGGTGTGATCCCGTGCTGGTGAGTGTTCACCGCCATCCGCACAGGGGGCGTCGCCGGTCGCCTCGGCGACCGCCCGCAGAAACCGGCGGGTACGCCGCTCTGTCGCGCACGTATCGACGATCAGTACGCCGTCGTCGCCCGCCACCGCTCCGGCGTTGTTCACCCACCAGGTCCCGTCCGGCTGCAGCCAGGCGAAGACCCCGGCGACGACCTCGCGCAGCCCTGCCGCTTCGGCATGCTCCCCCACGATCACAACTCCATGCGCCCGGCCGACTCCCTCGGCAGGTGACACGACCGGTGAATCACCTGCCGTAGATCTCCCGGTGCCAGAGATTCTGGCAGACCCGCTCGATGCCGCTGACCAGGTGACGGCGGTAGGTCGTGAAGGGCAGCCCGAGGCGCTCGGCGGCGATCTCCTGGGTCGGGGCCCCGTGGAGGTACGTAGTGGCGAGGGCCCGGTGGAGCTTGGCCGCGCGCGGGTCCTCGCTCACGCCGTCGATGGCCTGCTCCAGGATCCTGCGCAGGGCCTTGGCGGGGTCGGAGCCGGCGTCGTCGGTGACGATCCTGCTGCGCGTGAGGGGGCTGGCGGCCAGTTCGGCGGGCCGGGACAGGTTGCGCAGGGCCTTGCGTACGGCCTCGGTGAACTCCCCCTGCGACAGCACCGCCAGTCTGGGCGCGGGCGCGGCTGAGGTCTCCTCCGTGCCGGCGAGCAGCAGCCGGTCGAGCCGGTCCAGCCAGGCCTGCGCGGGCACCGCGCGCCAGTCGTGGGCGAACAGCGCGTACTCGGTCTCTCCCAGCCACGCGTGCTCTCCGAGGTCACGCATGTCGTAGTGCCGCAGATACTCACGCATGGGGTCGTCGCTGCGCATGGCCATGAACGACCAGGCCATACGGTCGGCGCCCAGGCAGTACCCCACGGCCCGCCACTGCATCAGGTCCATCACCGGTGACATGCCGCCGTATTCCTCACGCACCCACGTACGGCCGACGGCCAGGTGCTCGCCGGGACGCAGCGGCGCGATGGCGCGGGCGTTGGCCCAGGCCGTCGCGACGATCGGGTCGACCGCCGACTCCTCCTCGGACGGTTCGTGCAGCCGCAGCCAGGAGCAGAAGCCCGCCAGCTCGCCGGTCTCCGTCCGCCGGTAGAGGCGGAACGCCCCAGGCTGACGGCGGGTCCAGAAGGCGACGGCGGCCGCCGACTCGTCGTTCTCCACCTCGGTGGCCATGCGCACCAGGGCCGGTGTGTCCTCGGGGCGGAAGGCGTCCTCGTATACCTCGCCGTCCCCTCGCCAGCTGTGGAACTCCGACGTCGATCCGACAGCACGGTGCAGGTAGAACAGCGAGCCGACGGCCCCGAGCACGCAGGCGTCGCTAGCGACGGGGATCCGGTCGGCGAGGTAGCCGCTGATGCGCTGGTGCATGTCGGCGTATCCCTGTGGGTCGCGCCAGCGTAGGTCGGCCTCGAGCACCTCGCGTACGACGTCGTGCGGGAACAGGCCGCGGGAGCTGGATTCGACGAACGGTAGCCGCCGCAGCCAGGCGAACAGGGACGCGGCGTCGTCCGGCAGGACATCGCGCAGCAGGTCCTCGGTGGTCATGTACGCGTGCGCGCAGATTTCCAGCGCGTGCCGGTGCGCCGGACTGGGCACCTCGCCGACGAGCTGATCGAGCAGGGTGGCGACCACGTCCTGCGTGGGCGTCCAGCGCGAGCTGGCCTGGCGGTCCTTGATCGCCACCGCGGCGCCCAGCGACAGCGCGAGGGGATGGCCGCCGGCGAAGTCCAGCAGCGGCCCCCGCATCTCGACGGCCACACCGCAAGCGTCCAGCAGCGCCACGGCGTCCGCCGGCCCGAGGTCGCGCAGCGACATCACCTGGAGCGCGTCCGCCCAGCCCGGGTCGGCCCTCCACGTCATGTCCGGGGGGACGCGCCCGGCCACGACGACCAGCGCGCCGACAGGCACGCGCGGCAGGAACCGCTCGCGCAGCCAGCCCTCCAAACCCTGAACACGCTCGAAGGTGTCGATCATGAGGACCCCGCGCTCGTCGTCCAGCACCCAGCCGGCCTCGGCCTCGCACGCCGCTGGCGTCGGATCCAGCGTGCGCCCGTCCAGCATCGTCACGGGCCGTCCCCCGGCCGCCGCCTCCTGCTCGAAGCGCCGCAGCAGCGCGGACTTGCCGACCCCGCCCGGACCGTGCACGTAGAGCACGCTGCACGCGCCCCGAAGCGCCGACCTGAAGACGCCGAGCTCTTCTTCCCGCCCGACGAAAGCTCGTTCCCACGCGGCCTGCAGACGCCGTCCCAGCATCGGGAAGTCCAGATCGTTTTCCAGGCGCATGCGCCAACTGTACCTTTCGCGCGTTCTGACAAGCGGACAACGACGTAGCGGAAGTCTTCACCGAAGCCCGGAAACGATCAGCGAACGGACATGAAACGCGCTGTCGAATGAACAGTTCACGCCACGAAGGTGCGGCGCGGAGGTCTGGACCTCCTGTCATCTCTCTTCTCCCCGATGGAGGCTTCATGTCCCGCCATACCCGCCCGCGACCCGTCCGGCGCGCGACCGCGACGGCGACCGCCGTGCTGAGCGCCTGCGCCGTGCTCGCCACCGCAGGGCAGGGAACCGCCGCAGCCGCCGGGGCCGGCGTGAACGGCGCGCGATACGTCGCCCTCGGCGACTCCTACGCCTCCGGTTACGGCATCGCGCCACTGGGGAACGCGGCCTGCGACCGTTCCGAGGCCAGCAGCTACCCGATCTCCCTGCGCAGCCTGGCCAAGTCGCAGAGCTTCACGAACGTCACCTGCAGCGCCGCCACCACCCGGGGCATCCGGAGTGCGGAGAACGGCCAGCCGCCCCAAATCCAGGCACTGAAGCCGGACACCACCCTTGTCACGCTCACCATCGGTGGCAACGACATCGGCTTCAGGGACATCGTCACCACCTGCGTCACTCTCGCGTTCCAGCAGCCGACCGGCGACCCCTGCCGCGACCACTTCCAGAAGAACGGCACGGACCAGATCCTCACCCGCATCCAGGCGCTCAAGCCGCGGATCGCCTCCGTGGTGACCGACATCAGGCGGAAGAGCCCCAAGGCCACGGTCGCGCTGGTCGGCTATCCGTCGCTGCTGCCGGACAGCGGCAAGGGGTGCCGCTCGCCCCAGGTGCCGTTCGCCGACGGGGACTTCTCCTACCTGCGCAACATCACCGTGCGGCTCAACCGGGCGCTCGCCGAGCAGGCGCGCAAGGCCAGCGCCGTCTACGTCGACACCTACACGCCGACCATCGGATACGACATGTGCCAGGACAGGACGCGGCGCGTGATAGAACCGCTGTTCACCGCGAAGGGACCCAGCGGCGACCTCGCTCCCATGTCCGCCCACCCGAACGTCCGGGGGAACTTCGGCATGGCGTGGTACACCAAGCAGGCGCTGGACAAGCTCGACGGCTGACCCCGCCGGAAGCCCCAGTCGTCGCCCCGTAGGCTCCCCGTCGTCGCTCCGTAGGCTCCCGGCGGCGACGACGTGGGCCGGCAGCCGTCATCGCGCGTGCGAGTAAGCGGCGCTCGTGCCGTACAGCTCGCGGGCGCTGAGCCTGGACTGTCCTCAGCTCCCCCGTTCAGCGGGGTGTGGGGCAGGTCGTCCGAGAACCGCTATCTCTTTGCTCGTCCCAGGACGGCCCGGCCGGTTCGGATACGTCCACTTCCGTTGACGTCCTCGAAGGCGGCCGAACGCGCCCAGGTCATGGTGCCGAGCTGGTGGTCGATGAGCAACACGGCGCTGTCGCCGGACGTGAAGAGCATGAAATGTCTCCTTCTCTCGGGTTGGGTTGTTGCCGGAGTAGGGCGTAGGGGTTGGCCCATTGTGGGCGGCGCAGGTCGAGCAGGGGATCGGTGGAGATGAACTTGGCGACTTTGGGGTCGTAGTAGCGGGCCGACAAGTAGTCCAGCCCGGTTGACTCGTCTTCAACCTTGCCCAGGAAGCCGTGGTCGGTGAAGGGCAGGTCGTCGGTGCCTCGACGTGCGCCGAACGGGAGGTAGCGTTCACGGGAGACGCTGCCGGAGGCGTCGTCGATTGCCAGTTGGGTGGAGCCGTGCAACCCTGCGGCGAGCCATTTCAAACCGATGGCGCCCTGGGTGGTGCGCAGCGCGACGGTGGCGCCGTCCGGGCCGGTGTAGTAACGGGTGGCGGTCAGTTGCTGGCCGGAGGCCTGGACTTCCATCGCACCGATGTACAGAGTGGCCGTGCCGTCGGGGTCGCGACGAATCAGGCGCTCGCCATCGGCGTCGTACACCATCGTGGTATCCGTGCCGTCCACGGTCGCCTTCACCAACTGGCTGGCTTCATTCCACACGAACGAACCGCTCTTGCCACCCACATTGCGGGAAGTCAGCTGCCCGGCACTGTCGTAACCATAGGAGTCGGTCCCCGCTCCAGCACCCCCGGTCCGGGCGATGGAAGTGACCGCGTTCGGCCTGACACTGCTGGGCCCGGCTGCGGGATAGGTGTAAGTGGAGGTCTGAGCACCGTCCACAACGGTGGTGAGGTTGCCCGCGCCGTCGTAGCTGAAGCTTTGAGCGTACGGGTTAATGCCGAGGTTGTCGGCCGACGCCGTACTCGATCCGCATGCGCTGGCGGTAGTGGTCCAGGCGTGCGACAGACGGTGCAAACCGTCGTAGGTGAAGCACTCGGACTGACCCGGGCTCCCTCCGGCTGCCGCGGCGGCGTCCAGGACACGGGTGATCTCACCGGAGGCATCGTAGGTGAACCGGTCGTCCTGGACCGTCTGCGGGGAGGCGGTGTCGGCGGCCTTAGTCGTGGTCACCTGATTGAGCCTGTAGCGCTTCAAAACTCGTCGCGTAGGGTCTGACCTGGTGGTTCGCCGGATCGGCTACGCGGCCCGGTGATACTCGCTGATCAGCCCGCCGAGCACCTTCCGGCGCTTGATCCCGTCTTCCAGCGGTAGGACGATCCGCTCGTCTTGATCGGGCGGTCGTTGCTGACGGGACTGGTGAGGCCGATGGCCGTTGTAATGATCGGCATATTCGCCGAGCACCGATCGGAGGTGCCGTTCGTTATAGATGAGCATGCCGTCGATGCACTCGGCTCGTACGGTGCGGACCCATCGCTCGGCATAACAGTTCGCCCGGGGCGTCCGCGGCGGCGTCTTCACGACCGTCACACCCTCGGCGGTGAAGACCTCATCGAAGACGCCGGTGAACTTGGCGTCACGGTCGCGGATGAAGAAGCGGAACGAGCCGACCCGGTCACCGAGGTCCATGAGCAGGTTGCGGGCCTGCTGGGCCGTCCACGCACCAGTCGGGTTCGCGCTCACACCCAGGATGCGTATACGCCGTGTTCCCACTTCCATCACGAACAGCACATACAGGCGCCTCAAGAAGATCGTGTCAACGTGGAAGAAGTGGCAGGCCAGCAGTCCATCCGCCTGGACGCGCAGGAACGCCCGCCAGGAGGTGTCGGTGTCCAGGGAAGCCGGACCGGACCGCCGACCCCGCAGAATCCGCCGCACGGTCGCTTCGCTGACATAGTGCCCGAGTCGGGCAAGTTCACCGTGCACTCTGCGGTATCCCCAAGCTGGGTTCTCCCGTGCCAGGCGGACGACCAGGTCCCGGATCTCCGCGCTCGTTCCAGGACGGCCAGACCGGTTCGGATACGTCCACTTGCGTTTGACCAGGCGGCGATGCCAGGCCAGCAACGTGCCCGGCGTGACAAGCCGATGAGCACGCAGCATGGCCGATAACGATCGGGCCAACGCGGCCAAAACCGCCCGATCGGCCCAGTCCGGCTTGGGCAGGGCGACCTGACGCCGCAACACCGCCACCTCATGACGGAGCACCATGATCTCAACGTTCTTGGACGCCTGACTGCGACCGAGCAGCATTAGCCAGCCGAACACCCGGACCATGACCAGATAGACAAGGCGGACAAGCACAAGCCGCGATCCTGCCCTTAGCACCCCACCAGGTCAAACCGCAGGTCAAGCACCCTGCAACGAGATTTGAAGCGGTACAGGAGGGTTCCGGGAAGGGCCCCGGCTGCCGCTATCGCGGCGAACGCGGTGAGAATCTGCCAGCGCTCAAGGGTCATGTCCGGTCATGGGACCGGCCCGGTCAGACGGCCACGGGGTAGGTCTCCGGGGCCTCGCCGCGCTCCCACAGGGCCGTGCGCTCCAGGGGCTCCACCGCGCGGGTCTCGTCGATGTGGATGACCGCGTCGAACTGGTCGGACACGCGGGTCTGGAAGTAGTGGCTCTGGCGTTCGGTGTCCGGGCGGTAGATGACGCCGATCGCCCGTTCGAGCAGCGCCCTGCGCATCAGGACAGCCGTCCTGGCCGAGTGGACGAAGTCGAGGAGGAACTCCTTGTGCCCGACCTCCTTGAACAGCTCCTCGACCGAGTCGGGGAGCGCCGGGCGCACGTTCTTCCGCTCGGCCGGGCGACCCCAGTCGTCGGCGGCGGTGACCGTGCCGCTGTAGGTGGTGAAGCCGATAAGCCGACAGTCCTCGGGATTGTGCTCGCGCACGAGCTGGCCCAGGTTGAGCTCGCCGCGCGTTCCCACCTCGGTCGCCCGCGCGTCGCCCAGGTGGGAGTTGTGCGCCCAGAGCACGATCTTCGCGGGCTCGCTCCGCTGCCAGCCGAGGTGCTCGGCCAGCGCGAACAGGGTGTCGGCCATGTGCCGGTCACGGAGGTTCCACGACGAGACCCGGCCGCCGAACATCGTTCGGTAGTACCGCTCCGCCGTGGCCACCACCTTGGCGTTCCGCTCCGCGTAGAAGAACTCGTCCTCGCCGAGCAGGCCCTGTGCCCGCTGGTACCGCAGGGCGTTGCGCTGGAGGTCCACGAGCTGGTCGATCACGTGCTGCTCGCACGACTCCCCCGCGCCGAAGGCCGCGGCGAACCCGTACGCCTGTCCGTCGTCGCCGTCGCTGTGATCGAGGCAGGAGTAGCGCTCACGGGCCCTTTCCACCGCGGCGGGGTCCACCTTCTCCAGGTAGGCGACGACCTCCGCGGCGGAGCGGTGCAGACTGTAGAGGTCGATCCCGTAGAACCCGGCCCTCGCCCGCTCGTCCAGCCGGTCGTTGTGCTCGCGCAGCCACCCGACGAACTCGAGCACGTCCGCGTTCCGCCACATCCACGTCGGGAAACGCTGGAAGCCGCGCAGCGCCTCCTCGGCGGTCGCATCGTCGCCGCGGCCCCGCACGAACCGGTTCACCCGGTAGGCGTCGGGCCAATCCGCCTCCACCGCCACCGCGGTGAAGCCCTTCTCCTCGAGCAGGCGCCGCGTCATCCGGGCGCGGGCCGCGTAGAACTCGTGGGTCCCGTGCGAGGCCTCGCCGATCAGCACGAACCGAGCGTCGCCCACGATGTCGAACAGCACGTCGTCCGCGGGCACCCCCTCCTCCGTGGGCACGAGCTCCGAGCGCAGAACGGCGAGGTCGGTCCGGGCGGGCGGGGCCCAGGCGCGGGTCGAGGCGGCGGCGCGCAGCAGCTGGCGCACCTCCTCGTCGGTCGTCTGGGTGAAGTGCCAGTACGGCTCCCCCACCGAGAAGAAGGGCGTCGGAGTGGTCGCGCAGATCACCTCGTCCACCAGGGTGGACAGCTCCCTGCAGGTGGACTCCGGCGCGGCGGGCACGGCGACGACGATCTGGGCGGGCTCCCGCCGCCGCACCGCGCGGATGGCCGCGCGCATGCTCGCGCCGGTCGCGAGGCCGTCGTCGACCATGATCACGATCTTGCCGCGGAGTTCGGGCGTGGGGAGGTCGCCTCGGTAGGCCAGCTCCCGCCTCGCGAGCTCGCGGGCCTCCCTCTGGACGACCTGCCTCATCGTCTCCGGCGTGATGTCGAGCGCGCGGACGACGTCCTCGTTGAGCACGACCACGCCGCCGCTGGAGATCGCCCCCATCGCGAGCTCCTCGTGGCCCGGCGTCCCGAGCTTGCGCACCAGGAAGATGTCGAGCGAATGGCCCAGGGCGGTGGCCACCTCGTACGCCACCGGCACGCCGCCACGCGGGAGACCGAGGACGACGACGTCGGGCAGCTCCCGGTAATGGCGGAGAAGTCCCGCGAGCACCCGGCCCGCGTCTCGGCGATTCGAAAACAGGCGATCGTTCATGAGCATCGCCTCCCGGTTCCCGCCCGGTACCCCCGCCCGGGCGGCGCAAACCTCGACGGGCCTCAGCCGACGTGGACGCGGGGGCGGCGCTCGGCCTCCCGCAGGACCTCGCGGGTGAGCGGCGGCACGTCGCCGACTCCGAACGCCAGGTAGCGGAGCATGGCGGCGACGGATTCTCCTACGTCCAGTGGAAGTAGACGTGCGGCATCTTCCCGAAGCGGGCGCGGATGAACAGCAGCAAGGCGGCCAGGGCGTTCGGAATCGTCGAACTCTCCAGCCGCTGGATTCGGTGCCCGAACTGTTCCTCGCCCCGGACGCGGAGCTCGGTCTGGAACTCCGAGGCGTCCGGCACGGTGGCCTCCACGAACAGGACCGGCGACGAAGGGTCCAGCCGGTGGCTGTACTGCTGCTCCCGCAGCTTCTCCTCGTACTCCGCCCGGTCGCGCTGGTGCGGCTCGTTGGCGACCAGGTGGACCTCGTCGCCCGGCGTCTCCCGGAGGAACCGCTCGGCTACGGGGTCGAGGACGACGCGGCCCGCAGTTCGGTGGACCTGGTCGCACGCGAGATCGGCGAGGTGGTGCGATGGCCGCGATGAAGAACGACGCGATCTTCACGCCGTCGGGCCGCTCGATCACGTTGGCCACCAGCGTGTACACGAGCACGACGTCGACGGCCGCGAAGAAGGCGGTCGCCACGCGCTGGCCCCGCCGGTGGGCCGAGAGCGTCACCGCCACGGCCGCCGAGAGGATCAGCACGAGGACGCCCGTGGCGTACGCCCCGCCCTGCGCCATCACCCTCGCGTCGAAGGCGAGGGTGATAGCGAACGCGACGACCGTGAAGACCAGCACCAGCGGCTCAGGCCGACACTGACGCCGGCAGGAAGCGAGTTCCCTCACGGCGCAGGCCGCGCGAGGGCGGACATCGCCCCGGCCCGCGTCGCTCAGGACTGATCCGCGTCCGCGGCGTCAGGTGTAGTGGCTTGCCCTGCCTCGGAACCGCTCACAACGGGGTGAATGTTGTGAGCGTCGGACCGGAGGGCCGCAACCGGTATGAACGGCCGCCCCTCGGGGGCCGTCGCAAATCGCCTCTATCCTCGACGGAGAATACAATTGGCTGACGGAATTTACGCCTTGAATCTACCGAAATGCCTGGCCTGGTGTATTTTCCGGCCGTTGACACTGTTTCAACGGTCCTGACAAATGCGCGGTGCCGCGCTTGTTCTGGGAACGGCCTTCAGAGGTGTCGGTACGGAGGCTCGTGCGAACAAGCCGGACAGCTCGAAGAGCGTCCCCGCGGACGGCGGGGACGCTCTTCGGGGGCGGACGGGGGCTCGGGAGCTGACAACGAACCGGTCGCGACCCCGTGCAGGGGGAATGGATGAGGAGCAAACTCCCGGTAAGGGGATGGGCCGCTCATCAAGCAAGCTGAGCGGCCCACGGCCTCGAACCCGGATCCAACCGTCGCCGCAACAACGCCGCTGACGCTTGCGAGGATTATGCCTCGGTCGGGTTGGTCAGCGTCTTTCATCGGACGAGTTCGAGGCGCCCGTTCCCTGACGAGAACGGCGTTGGCCCTTGGACCGCGCCTCTGTGACCTCGACGTGGCGGGTCCGGCCCTGCGCCGCTTTGGGGACCCGTATGGTCAGGACCCCGTCGTCCATAGACGCCTGCACGTTCTTCTCGTCCACGTCGGAGGGGAGTGAGGTGTGATAGTGGAACCGCCCCATCCGGACCCGCAGTGCGGTGGAGCCTTCATCCTCTTCGCGGATCTCACCGTTGATGCACAGTTCGCGGTCCGTGATTCCGATTTCGATCTCCTCAGGTGCGACGCCGGGGAGTTCAAGCTTGATCATGTACGCGTCATCGGACTCGTCGATTTCGGCGACTGGCACCCATGGGCGATGCATCTCGGTCTCGCCCGACGGCGGGATCAGCCACCCGATCCGGCTGAGGAGTTCCTGAACGTCCGCGAACGGGTCTCGCCGCAGCATCGCGGACGGCTCGACGCTGTGCATCTGGTGTGCCCGGCCACGTCTCATTGGCAGTGTCATGACATCTCCCTGTCGTCCCCGAGCGACTGGCTGAAGGCGTCCTCCTCTCGCGAGGAGCCGCGCCCGCGGGCAGGCCGGCACGCCTGCATGCCGGCCGGCGCACTGGGCTACGCCTGCGGTGACAGATACCCCTGGAACAAATCCGCCACGCCGTGACGAAGTGCCCTAACTGTGCACTTGCAGAACGCTGCACCTGTGCGCTTTCCCGGCTGAGGCGCGCCCATGCCTATGGACTCGTGGACCGAAGCCGAAGGTCCCTTCCGTGGGCTGCCCGCGACCATGCGCGGGCGCCCGATCGCCGACCGTCTTTGTTGTTTGATCCAAAAATGGATATCCGGGGGTTTCGGGGTGGCGTTCACACCCTTTGGCTGGACCTGTAGAGGTTCGGAAACCGGGGCGCCGGTCTTTGGCCTGTGGGTGGTGCGGCGGTGACCCAGGCTTCTCGGTAGTCGGAACAACCAACCCGAGGGAGGTTGATCCATGAGAACCCACGACCTACGTCAGCCGCACAAGACGGTGCTGGGGACCTACAGCACCTACGATGCGGCCCAGCATGCGGTGGACACGCTCGCTCGGCATCGCTTCCCCGTCGAACATGTCTCCATCGTGGGGACCTCCCTGCGGTGGGAGGAGAAGGTGCTGGGCCGCTGGACTCTCGGCCGCGCGCTGATCACCGGAGCGGGCACCGGTGTCTGGATCGGTTTGCTGATCGGGCTGGTGTTCCTGATCGTCAGCCCCTGGCAGGGGTGGGCAATGACCTCCGCGATCGTGCTCGGCCTGATCTTCGGCCTGATCTGGGGCGCGATCAGCTACGCACTGCAGCGCCGGGCGTTCGCCTCGCTGCCCGCGATCGTGGCCGACAGTTACGACATTCTGGTCGACCCCGAGTTCGCCGATGAGGCCCGGCGGGTGCTCAACACCGCCCGTGTGGCCACGGGAACCTTCAAGTAGGCCGACGCGGACGGATGCGCGTCCGGACTCGGAGCGTTCGGCGGCATGTTCCGGCCGAGATCAGCGGAATCAGGCTGCGCCGTGGGTCCGGAAGGAGGCTCCGGGATTCATGAAGGGATGGGCAGATGGCGAAGGCGGTGGGCATCGATCTGGGCACGACGAATTCGGTGATCGCGACAACTGAGGATGGTCATCCGACGGTCATTCCGAATGCGGAGGGGTCGCGGACGACGCCGTCGGTGGTGGCGTTCACCGATCAGGGTGAGGTGCTGGTCGGTCAGATGGCGCGGCGTCAGGCGATCTTGAATCCGAAGGGGACGATCTATTCGGCCAAGCGGTTCATGGGGCGGCGGTTCGAGGAGGTTCACGACGAGATCAAGGCGGTCTCGTTCGATGTGGTGGCGGGTCCGGACGGGGCGGTTCGGTTCAAGGTCAGGGACAGGCTGTACGCGCCGGAGGAGATCTCGGCGTTCGTGCTGAGGAAGCTGGTGGCCGATGCGGCGAAGTTCCTGGGTGAGAAGGTGACCGAGGCTGTCATCACGGTGCCGGCGTATTTCAACGACGCGCAGCGGCAGGCGACCAAGGACGCGGGGAAGATCGCGGGGTTGGAGGTCTTGCGGATCATCAACGAGCCGACCGCGGCGTCGTTGGCGTATGGGCTGGACAAGAAGGGCAGCGAGACGGTCCTGGTGTTCGATCTGGGTGGCGGGACCTTCGATGTGAGCATCCTGGACATCGGGGAGGGCGTGGTCGAGGTCCGTGCCACGGCCGGGGACACCCATCTGGGCGGCGACGATTTCGATCGGCGGATCGTGGACTACCTGGCCGATGAGTTCCAGAAGCTGGAGGGCATCGATCTGCGTCGTGATCCGCAGGCGTTGCAGCGGCTGTTCGAGGCGGCGGAAAAGGCGAAGGTGGAGCTGTCGTCGGTCAGCCAGACGCAGATCAGCCTGCCGTTCATCACCGCGGATGCGAACGGGCCCAAGCACCTGAACACCACGCTGATGCGGTCCACGTTCGAGCAGATCACCGCGGATCTGATCGAGCGGGTCAGGGGGCCGGTGGAGCAGGCGATGGCCGACGCCAAGCTGACCTCGGCCGATCTCGACGAGGTGATCCTGGTCGGGGGCGCCACGCGGATGCCCGCGGTGCAGCAGATCGTGCGCCGTATGACGGGACAAGACCCCAACATGACGGTCAACCCTGATGAGGTGGTCGCGCTCGGGGCGGGGATCCAGGCGGCGATCATCAAGGGTGAGGTCAAGGATGTCGTGTTGCTGGATGTCACGCCGCTGTCGCTGGGGGTGGAGACTCTCGGCGGCCTGATGACGAAGATCATCGAGCGGAACACCACGATCCCGGCTCGCCGCACCGAGACCTTCAGCACGGCCGAGGGCAACCAGTCGGCCGTCGACGTGGTCGTGTTGCAGGGCGAGCGGGAGCGGGCGGCCGACAACCGCGTGCTCGGCCGCTTCCGCCTGGAGAACATCCGGCCCGCACCCCGCGGGGTGCCGCAGATCGAGGTCACCTCCGACATCGACGCGAACGGCATCCTCAACGTGACCGCCAAAGACAAGGACACCGGAGCCGAGCAGCGCATCACGATCAGCGAGAGCTCCAACCTGGACACCAGCGAGATCGACCGGATGATCGCCGACGCCGAGCGACACCGCGCCGACGACGCCGCCCTCCGCGAGGCGATCGACGCCCACAACGAGCTCGACTCGATCGCCTACCAGGTGGAGCGGCGCCTGTCCGAACTCGCGGACACCGTCCCGGTGCACGAGAAGGCACGGGCGGAACAACTGATCGCCGACGCCCGCCAGGCCATCAAGGAGGAAGCGCCCGTCGACCGGCTGCGCGGCCTGGCAGGGGAGCTGCAGCAGGTCTTCCACGCGCTGGGCGCCGGCGCCCAGCCGCGACAGCCCGGGCAGCAGCCGGGGCAGCCCAGCGCGGGCGGGCCGGACGAGGACGTGATCGACGCCGAGTTCACCAGCCCGGAGTGACATGACCGACAAGGACAGAATCCCGCATCAGGGGCGCACTCCAGCGGCCGAGGCCGTGGAGGCCGAACCGGCCTCTGAGCGGCCGGCCGTACCCGGAAAGCCGCAGGAGTCGGGCGAGCCGGGTCAGACCCGCGAAACCGGCCCGACGGTCACCGAACCCGAGCCCCGGGCGACTCGTGAGAGCACCGATACGGGTGCCGACAAGGACGCCCGGCTGGAGGAGCTGCACGATCGATGGCTGCGTGCGGTCGCGGAGCTCGACAACCTCCGTAAGCGGACGGCCAGGGACATCGCCAGGCAGCGGCTCGACGAGCGGGCCAGGGTCGCCGCGGAGTGGCTACCGGTCATCGACAACCTCGAACTGGCACTGCGGCACGCGGACGCCGACGCCGATCCCGGTGCCGTCATCGAAGGCGTCCGCGCCGTCCGCGACCAGGCGGTGGCCGTACTCGCCCGGCTGGGCTTCCCGCACGTGGAGGATCTCGGGACGCGGTTCGACCCCGCCAGGCATGAGGCCGTGAGCATGGTGGAGGGCCCGGAGGCCGAGCCGGGCACGGTCGTCGCCGTCGTACGGCCCGGCTACGGCGACGGCCCCGACCAGCTGCGGCCCGCGTCGGTCGTGGTGTCCACCAAGGTGGAGCACTGATGGCGGACCGCGACTTCTACGAGATCCTCGGGGTGCCGAGAACGGCCGGCCGTGAGGAGATCCAGCGGGCCTACCGCAAGCTCGCGCGCTCCTACCATCCCGACGTCAACAAGGACCCCGGGGCCGAGGACCGCTTCAAGGAGGTGTCGGAGGCCTACGAGGTGCTGTCCGATCCGGGGACCCGCAAGAGCTACGACGCGTTCGGCAGGGACTTCCGGCAGGTGCCCGAGGGAGTGGACCCGGCGGCGTACGCCAGGGCCCGGGCCGGGGCGGGCACGGGAGGCCGGGCCAGCTGGGCGCGCGGGCCGGCCGGGCAGGAGGTCCGGTTCGAGACCGGAGAGGGCATCGACTTCGAGGAGCTGTTCGGCGGCATCTTCGGGGGGCGCGGCAGACGAGCGGGCCGCGGCTGGGGTCCGATACCCGGAGCCGACCAGGAGGCCGAGTTGCCGCTGACGGTCGAGGAGGCCTACCGCGGCGGCCGCCGCACGATCACTCTTCCCGGCCGCGGAGGATCTAGGACGCTGGAGGTCACGATCCCCCCGGGCGTCCGGAACGGGCAGCGGATCAGGCTCTCGGGCCAGGGAGGCGAGGGCACCGACGGCGGGAAAAGGGGCGACCTCTACCTGATCGCGCGCATCACCGGCCATCCCCGCTACCGCGTCGAGGGACGAGACATCCATGTCCAGCTCCCCCTCACCCCGTCGGAGGCCGCGCTGGGCGCGACCGTCTCCGTCGAGACCCCCGACGGGGAGGCGAAGGTCAAGGTTCCGCCCGGCACGTCCTCCGGCCGCCGTCTCCGCCTGCGCGGGCAGGGCATGCCCAATCCCCGGGGCCAGCCCGGGGACGTGCTCGCCGAGGTCCGGATCATGGTCCCCCGCACGCTGACCGACGAGGAGCGCCGCCTCTATGAACAGCTGGCCAGCGTCTCGAGCTTCAACCCGCGCTCCGAATCGGGAGGGAGGGCCCGGCCATGAGCCATCCCCTGGTACGGCTCCCGCATCTGGACCTGGAGTCCTTCTCGCGGGCGACCGGGCTGCGTCCGGAGTTGGTGCGCCGCCTGGTCGCGCTCGGCCTGATCGACGCCTTTCCCGACGCGGCGGGCGATCTGTGCTTCCCGCCGTCTGAGCTCGCCGCCGCGGGGCGCCTCCAGCGGCTGCGCACAAACCTGGCCGTCAACTACGCCTCCCTCGGCCTGGTGGCGGACCTGCTCGACCGCATCGCGGAACTCGAAGCCGCCCTGCGAACCCGCGCGAGGACTCCCGGAGGTGCGCCGTGGACGTGAACCGTCTTACCCAGAAGTCACAGGAGGCCCTGCACGACGCGCAGACCAAGGCGACCCGCTTCGGGCACACCGAAGTCGACGGCGAACATCTTCTGCTGGCATTGCTCGAACAACCCGAAGGTCTGGTCGCACGCCTGCTCTCGGCGGCCGGCGCCGACCCGGACAAGCTGGCGATGGAGCTGGAGTCCGAGCTGGAACGCCGGCCCCGCGTCACCGGTCCCGGCGCCGCGCCCGGCCAGGTGTATCTCACCCAGCGGCTGTCCCGCCTGCTGGAGGCGGCGGATCGGGAGGCGAAACGGCTGAAGGACGAGTACGTCTCGGTCGAGCACCTGCTGCTGGCGTTGCTCGACGAGGGGCCGGACACCGCCGCCGGGCGGCTGCTCAAGGCGCACGGCCTGAACCGCGAGCGCTTCCTGGAGACCCTCACGCAGGTGCGCGGCAACCAGCGGGTCACCTCCGCCAACCCCGAGGTCGCCTACGAGGCCCTGGAGAAGTACGGCCGTGACCTGGTCGCCGCCGCCATGGCGGACAAACTCGACCCGGTCATCGGCCGCGACGGCGAGATCCGCAGGGTCATGCAGATCCTGTCCCGCAAGACCAAGAACAACCCCGTCCTCATCGGCGACCCGGGAGTCGGCAAGACCGCGATCGTGGAGGGCCTCGCCCAGCGCATCGCCCGAGGCGACGTCCCGGAGGGCCTGAAGGACAAGACGATCTTCAGCCTCGACGTGGGCGCCCTCGTCGCCGGGGCGAAATACCGCGGCGAGTTCGAGGAGCGCCTCAAGGCCGTGCTCACCGAGGTCACCTCGGCGCAAGGGCGGATCCTGCTGTTCGTCGACGAGGTCCACAACGTCGTGGGCGCGGGCGCGGCCGAGGGCTCCATGGACGCGGGCAACATGCTCAAGCCGATGCTGGCCCGGGGCGAACTCCACCTGATCGGCGCGACGACGATCACCGAATACCGCAAATACATCGAGAAGGACGCCGCCCTTGAGCGCCGCCTCCAGCCCGTCTTCGTGGACGAGCCGTCGGTGGAGGACTCCGTCTCCATCCTGCGCGGCCTGCGCGAGCGCCTCGAGGTGTTCCACGGCGTGAAGATCACCGACAGCGCCATCGTCGCGGCGGTCGTCCTTAGCCATCGCTACATCAGCGACCGCTTCCTGCCCGACAAGGCGATCGACCTGGTCGACGAGGCGTGCGCGATGCTCCGTACGGAGATCGACTCCATGCCGGCCGAGCTGGACGAGCTCACGCGCCGGGTGATGCGCCTGGAGATCGAGGAGGCGGCCCTCGCCAAGGAGGACGACCCGGCGAGCCAGGCCCGCCTGGAGGCGCTGCGCGCCGAACTCGCCGATCTGCGCGCCCAGGCCGACGCCATGCGCGCCCAGTGGGAGGCCGAACGGCACGCTCTGCACAAGGTGCAGCAACTGCGGCAGGAGATCGAGGGGGTCCGGCGCGAGGCCGAGCAGGCCGAGCGCCTGTACGACCTGAACCGCGCCGCCGAGCTGATGCACGGCAGGCTGCCCGAGCTGGAACGCAAGCTGGAGGCCGCGGAGGAGCAGCTGGAATCCAAGCACGGTGCGGGGCGCCTGCTCCGCGAGGTCGTCACCGAAGAGGAGATCGCCGGCATCGTATCCCGCTGGACCGGCATCCCGGTCCGGCGCCTCCAGGAAGGCGAGCGCGACAAACTGCTGCGCCTCGACCAGATCCTGCACGAGCGGGTGATCGGTCAGGACGAGGCCGTGCAGGCCGTCGCCGACGCCATCATCCGGGCCCGCTCGGGCATCAAGGACCCGCGCCGCCCCATCGGCTCGTTCATCTTCCTCGGCCCGACGGGGGTGGGGAAGACCGAGCTGGCCAAGACGCTCGCCGAAGCGTTGTTCGACACCGAGGACAACATCGTCCGCGTCGACATGAGCGAGTACCAGGAGCGCCACACGGTCAGCCGGCTGGTCGGCGCCCCGCCCGGATACGTCGGTTACGAGGAGGGCGGCCAGCTCACCGAGGCCGTACGACGCAAGCCGTACTCCGTCGTGCTGTTCGACGAGATCGAGAAGGCGCACTCGGACGTCTTCAACACCCTGCTGCAGGTGCTCGACGACGGGCGGCTCACCGACGCCCAGGGCCATACGGTCGACTTCCGCAACACCGTGATCATCATGACCTCCAACATCGGCTCGCATTATCTGAGCGAGAAGCCGGGGCCCTCGGGTGAGATCGACCCCGAGGTGCGCGAGATGGTGATGGCCGAACTGCGCGCGCGGTTCCGGCCCGAGTTCCTCAACCGGATCGACGACATCGTGCTGTTCAAGCCGCTCACCGAGCCGGAGATCGAGCAGATCGTGTCACTGATGTTCACCGAGATCAGGATTCGGCTCGCCGAACGCAGGATGACGCTGGAGGTCACACCCGAGGCCGTGCGCTTCATCGCCGAACAGGGCTTCGACCCCGTCTACGGCGCACGGCCGCTGCGCCGCTTCATCGCGCGCGAGGTCGAGACCCGCGTCGCCCGCGCCCTGGTCGCCGGCGACGTCGTCGACGGCGCGGTCATCCACGTCGGCATGTCCGGCGGCACACTCTCGGTGACGTACGAGAATCCGGAGGTCTGATCATGCGGTCACAGGCCAAGGACGCGAGCGTCGTCCGATGCTCGAAATGCGGACGGAAGAACCGGCTACCCAGGGTCGCCTCGGGGATCCCGCAGTGCGGCGACTGCCACCAGCCGCTTCCCTGGGTCACCGAGGCGGGGGACGACGACTTCAGCGAGGTCGTCGAGGCGGCTCGGATCCCGGTGGTCGTCGACTTCTGGGCACCCTGGTGCGGCCCGTGCCGCATGGTCAGCCCGGCGCTGGAGCAGGTCGCGGCCGATCTGGCCGGTCGCCTGAAGCTGGTGAAGGTGAACGTGGACGAAGCGCCCCGGCTCTCGGAACGCTTCGCCGTACAGGCCATCCCGACACTCGCCGTGATCGATCAGGGGCGGGTTGTCGCCCAGCGGGCGGGTGCGGCGCCGGCTCCCGCCCTACGCGAATGGGTGGACGATGCGCTGGCCGCCTGAGCTCTCCGAGACGCCGGACCCGCAGGGGGCCTACCCGCGGCTGAGCGACGCGCAGCTCCAGGCGCTGGCCCCGCACGGCGAGCGGCGCCGGGTCCGCCAGGACGAGGTCCTGTACGCGGAGGGCCTTCCGTGCACCGAATTCTTCGCGGTCCTGGCCGGCAAGGTGGCGACGGTCGAGGGATTCGGAGCGGACGACCAGGTGATCGGCGTCCACGGGGCAGGCCGGTTCCTGGGAGAGCTCAACGTGCTCACCGGCCAGGTGGGCTTCGTCACCGGCGTGGTGGCCGAGGACGGCGAGGTCCTCGCCGTGCCGGCGGACGCGCTCCGCCGCCTGGTCGCCGGGGATCCGGCACTCGGCGACCTCATCCTGCGGGCCTACCTCATCCGCCGCACGATGCTCATCGGACTGGGCGCGGGCTTCCGCATCATCGGCTCCCGCTTCTCGGCCGACTCCCGGCGGCTGCGGGAGTTCGCGGCACGCAACCGGCTGCCGCACCGGTGGATCGACCTGGAGCAGGACGAGGAGGCAGAGCGGTTCCTGCGGAGCATGGGCGTCACCCCGGAGGACACCCCGGTCGTGATCTGGCGTGGCGAGACGGTGCTCCGCAACCCGAGCAACGCGGAGCTGGCCCGGGCGATCGGGCTCCCCGCACCACGGGTACAGGAGACCCGATGCGACCTGCTCGTCATCGGGGCCGGGCCGGCGGGGCTGGCGGCGGCGGTATACGGAGCGTCGGAGGGCCTCGCGACGATGGTCCTGGACAATGTCGCGACGGGCGGCCAGGCGGGCACATCTTCGCGGATCGAGAACTACCTCGGCTTCCCGTCCGGGATCTCCGGCGGCGAACTGGCGGAGCGGGCGGCGATCCAGGCCGGCAAGTTCGGCGCGCGTTTCTGCGTCCCCGCACAGGCATGCGGACTGCACCTGAACGCGGGTGATCACATCGTCACCGTGCAGGAAGGGGGGACGATCCACGCGCGCACCCTGATCATCGCGACCGGCGTCCGCTACCGCAGGCTTGACGTCCGGAACCTGGAAAGGTTCGAGCCCACGAGCGTCTACTACGCGGCGACCATGTTCGAAGCCCGGATGTGCGAGCGGGACCCGATCGTCGTCGTTGGAGGAGGCAACTCGGCCGGCCAGGCCGCCCTGTTCCTGGCCCGGCACGCCACCTGCGTCCGGCTGCTCGTGCGGGAGGACGCGCTGTCCAGGAACATGTCCCGCTACCTGGCCGTCGAGATCGAACGGCACCCCCGGATCCAGATCATGCTGAACACCGAGGTCCGGGAGCTGATGGGGGAAGAGACGCTCGCCGCGGTCATCGCCGAGAACAACGTTACCGGCGAGCGTTCCACGCTCGAGGCCCGCGCGATGTTCATCTTCATCGGCGCGGAGCCGTACACCGCCTGGCTGGCCGACGAGATCGCGCTCGACCCGCGGGGCTACATACTGACGGGCGCGGACGCCGCCCGGTCCGGAAAGGAAGGCGCGCCCGACGCCCCGGGCCGGCCGTTCCCGCTGGAGACGAGCAGGGCGGGCGTGTTCGCGGCCGGGGACGTGCGGAGCGGGTCGGTCAAGCGGGTGGCCGCGGCGGTCGGTGAAGGCGCCATGGCCGTACGGCTGGTCCACGACTATTTCCAGGCCGGAGAGTGACTCCGGGCAGGAAGGAGACCTCCATGGTTCTCATGGCGGTGTCGAGATTCGAACGCTTCTTCCGCAGCGCCGCAGGTGTCGACGTCGACAAGGACGACCTCCGGCGCTACAGCGACTTCGTGAACGACAAGGTCTACGACCTTCTGGTGATCGGCCAGGCCCACGCCAAGGCGAACCGTCGCGACATCATCGAACCCTGGGATCTACCCGTCACCAAGGGCCTCCAGGAGAGCATCCACCGGTTCCGCCTCCTCGATGAGGACATCGAGCTGAAACCCATCCTGGAGCAGCTCGCCACGCTGCCTCCGCTCGACCTGTCGGTCGGCGAGGAGACCGTCGGCCGCTTGCCCGAGATCGTCGGCGGCCTGTCAGTGGCACTGGCTCAGACTTTCAAGATCGTGGATCCGGACGTGAAGAACCCCGCGACTGAGCAGTGGGAGCGCACGATACGTGTCTTCGACCTGCTGCTCTGAGGCGGTCGGGACGGCCTCGGCGATCAGCTCTGAACGGCCCGCCCCGCACGCCCGGTGAATTCGGCGCCGAGTCCTCCCAGGGGGGCGGTCGCGGCGAGCAAGGAAGGGGGAATGCGCGTGCCGTACGGCGACTTCAACTGCCTCGTCCTCCCGGACGACGCGAAGGAGAAGCAGAACGACTACGTGATGCTCGCCGACATCTGGCCGACCGGCTGGCACACGACTCAACTCGCCCAGGTGGAGGCGGGCGACTCGGTCGTGATCTACGGGGCGGGGCCCGTCGGCCTGATGGCCGCCTACTCCGCCACGCTCAAGAGCGCGAGCAAGGTGATGGTCGTCGACCGCCACCCCGACCGGCTCGCCAAAGCCGAGGAGGTCGGCGCGATCGCGATCGACGACTCCCAGTCGCCACCGGTCGATCAGGTCATGGAGCTCACAACGGGCCTTGGCGCCGACCGGGGCTGCGAGTGCGTGGCTACCAGGCGCACGACCCGCAGGGGCACGACCCGCAGGGGCACGAGCATCCGAACATGACGCTCAACAACCTCATCAGATCGGTCAAGTTCACCGGGACCGTCGGCGTCGTCGGCGTCTTCATCCCGTCGGACCCCGGTAGCCCGGACGACCTCTACAAGCAGGGCGAGATCGCCTTCGACTGCGGGATGTTCTGGTTCAAGGGCCAGGCGGTGGCCAACGGCCAGTGCAACGTGAAGCGCTACAACCGGCAGCTCATGACGCTCATCCACGAGCGTAACGCCCGGCCGTCCTGGGTGGTCTCGCACGAGCTGGGCCTGGACGACGCACCGACCGGTTACGAGCACTTCGACCGGCGGGATCTCGGCTGGACCAAGGTCGTCATCCATCCCGGCGAGCTCAGCTGATACGCGGCGCCCGGACCACCGCCGCGAGCTGGCGTATGCGTACGAATTGGCCCTCAGGAGACGTCGCCGGACCGTCGTCTACCGGCTGCGACGCCATGGCTCGCCGGGTGCCATCACGTACTGGGCGAGCACATGGCGCCAGGGAATGACGGCGAGGATGATGACGACCCAGAGGACCGTACCGGCCTGGGTGCGGGTGGCGCCCTCGAGTTGGTTGTCCGACCACAACGGGAGGACGACCACTCCAAGCCAGAGCAGCTTCCATGAAACTTCGAAGAGCAGGATGGGAAGCATGCGCGATGGGTATCGGATGCCGAGCAGTGCCAGGACCGACATGGCCATGAGCAGGCACTCCTTGGTGCCTTCCGCGAGCCCCCAGGGCTCGTGGTTGAAGAGCAGGGGCCACTTGATCACCGCAAGCCCCACCCCCATGACGAGGTAACCGACGCGAAGCAGATTCAGCTGCCACAGCGAGAGCTGTCCAGAGGGTCGTGCGCCTCGTTCCTCGGATGGGTCCGGCTGGAGGGATGTGGTCAGCGATGGTTCCGGTAGCTGCTCCATGATGACTCCTTGGTGAGTGTCGTCACACAACGATGGCGCCGGGGACGGTTTCCCACCCCGGGGCGTTCTGGCTCGGGGACACGCCTGGAGGCGTGCCCCACGCGGCTGGACATGGAGCGTGGTGGTCAGCTGCCTGCGATGCGGTCAGGAGGCGTCGACGGAGTCGGTGCAGTTGTGGCATCAGTCCGTAGATGACGATCGGCACGGCGATGGTGGCGAGCATGAAGGTGCGTGCGACCGGTGTGAGTGTGCTGAGCCAGTCCCCTTTGGCGACGCATCGACGTCCACGCGGATCGGTCTTCCGGATCGGTCGAAGCAGGGGGCCGACCGCCTCGGAACCGCCGGCGCCGACGGTCAAACGCATTCCCCTTGAATCAACACCCGCCCGTACCGGGCGGAAACGGGCGATCAGCAAACGATTCATCAGCAGAACTGATTACTAGAGAGCTTTAAGGGCCGGAGTCATGTAACTGTCCCTGCTCTGGCGGGGGAGGCCGATGCGCCGGTACCCCCAGGAGGGGTTCTCCCGAGCCAGGCGCAGCACCAGCAGGGCGGCCGATGTCCGCTCTGCCGGGGCCTGCTGCTGCACGCCGACCATGAGCACAAAGCCCGATCGAGTGGCAGCAGTGGCTCACGGCCACGCGCACAGCGATCCGCAAACAGGCGATCGCCAGCGCCGTGGACCTCGGAAACCCGGACGAACACGCCGCAACACGTCTCATACACGCCCACTGCCGCCGTCGACTCGGCGACGGCACGAACCCAGCACTTCCGCACGGCCTGGAGCCTCCAGGGCTTGCTTGAGCCGGTTGCCTGGAAAGCGGGCACGGCCGTTCTGAGGGGGCCGGGGCGCGGCAACGCGCCCCGGCTACCCGACGAGGCGCAGTTCACCGCGTTGCGCGAATTCACCCTTAACCTCAATCTTTCATTGATCCAACGCGAGACCAAAGATCGCTAGATGGAGGCGTCGTACTTCGAGCGGTGAAAACGCGCACGGCGCGTCAACGTTTCGATGAGCCGAGGCGCGTGGTTGTGCTGTCGAATTCCGCGAAGCATCTGCCTAGACTTCGACGACCTGGCCGGACAGCCCATTCACATAGAGGGAACGCGGGACCGATGACAGGCGATCGTGCGGTGGAATACTTCCTTTCTTGCTATCTCAGTGCCCCCGGAGACCTGGCGATCCTGGCGCCCCGACATGATCACGGCGTGGCTCTGTGGCGGCGGTCCGGCGACACGGTTGAGCTGGCCAGATTCTGGGAGGTCGAGCGGGTCAGCGGCCAGAAGCATCACGGCTGGCCGCTGTTCACGGTGGACAGGGCGAGCGCGTTCCTCGACGGGCTGCTCGCCGACGAGGGGCTGAGCCTGCGCGACATGCGTCACGTCTGGGGGACTCCAGGTCTGCCGGGGCACGCCGACATCGAGGTCCCGGCCGGCTCAGGCGCCTTCCCGGTGCACAGCCTCGCGCATTTGTTCAGCGGACTGCTCATGGACACGAAGCTGTTCAAGAACGAGACGATCATCGCTATGGCGATGGATGGCGCCCCGGACGCGGTTCTCGACACACACAGCCCCACGCATTGGTATGCGGGGGCCGTTTCGGATCGCGGCAGGCTCACCTTCCTGCCGATAGAGTCGCCCGGGCCGCTCTACGCCGCGGCTTCGACGATGTTCGGCATGGAGCCGGGCTCCCTCATGGCGCTCGCTTCGGCGTGCCGTACGGCCATAAGTTTCGACATCGTCGACACGGTTGCCGCGATCGAACTGTTCGGCGGGCGTAGCGCGCCATGGGCTGAAGCGTTCGGGCTCGTCGGCGCCCTGATCAGCCGGGCGGAGGCCGAACTGGCCGATGACAATCTCGACGACCGGTTCACCCGCGAGGAAAATCTCCGAAGCGCGGTCATGAAGCATGTCCAGCGGGCCTGCGACCTGATCGCCATCCGCAACGTCGAACGCTTGAGCGCGGCCGGACAGGTGCGCACCCAGGACTGCTACCTCTCCACGAGCGGGGGTTTCGCGCTCAATTGCCCGACCAACACCTTGCTGCTCGATACGTTCGGCTTTCGGGGACTGCTCACCCCGCCCGTCGCCAACGATTCCGGCCAGGCGCTCGGCCTGGGGATGCTCGCCCTGCATGGCATCGGCGCGCTCCACGAGGCCGATTTCTCCGTGACCTCGGGCTACTACGGCGCGCCGCTGAGGGATGTCGACGAGGCCCTGCAGGAGTTCGCCCCCTGGGTCGAGACGGTCACGGACTTCGACGCCGAGCAGTTCGTCGCCGACGTCACCGATTCCGTCATCGTGTGGGTGGACGGATCAGCGGAGATCGGGCCTCGGGCGCTGGGCCATCGGAGCCTGCTCGGCGATCCGCGGTCGATGAGGGTGCGAGACCTGCTCAACAAGTACAAGCAGCGCCAGTGGTGGCGGCCGGTCGCCCCGATCGTGCTGGCGGACTATTCCAGCCAGTGGTTCGAATCGACGAGGCCCTCCCCCTTCATGCTGGAAGCCGTCAAGGTGCGCGAAGAGGTGCGTGACCAGGTCCCGGCGATCGTCCACCTGGACGGCTCGGCACGCCACCAGACGCTGACCTCCGAGGTGGACCCGCTCCTGTATCGGGCCATCGACGCGTTCCACGCGCGAACGGGAGTCCCCATTCTGTGCAACACATCGCTCAACGACAAGGACGAGCCCATTGTCGACAACGCCGCCCAGGCTCTGACGTTCTGCGTCAACAAGGGGATAGAGGTCGCCTATCTGGCCGGCCGGAGGGTGGCGCTGCGCCGGCAGAGCGAGGAACTGGTCGCACCGGGTCAGCCACGTCAGCGGGCGGTCCACTATTTCGCGGGGCAGGAGCCCCTCCGCGACGCCATCTGGCGGAAATGGCTGGACCAGGGCTACACCGAAGGCGGCGTCTTCCTGCTGTCCTGGTCGCCAGGACTCAGGCTCACCGCCACGCCGAAGCCCTCCATGATCAACAGGTTGGCCGATCATCACATGGCACGCGACCGGAACTTCGCCAGCCTTGTGCGGACCTTCCGCCGCGACGGCGGCCCCGGTTCCTCCTTCATCGAGGAGCCCGGCGATCTCCCACGGCCCTTCGTCCTCGCGTTCCGCGCCTGAGCCCGCCTCCGGGGCATGACCCGGCGTTCGGGCCGGCCGTCGATCTCCTTGACCCTTGACGCCGCTCCTGAATACCTACTAATAGTAAACAAACCTTCTTATCAAGGACGCTTACCGTCCGACGATGAAGGAGTCAAAGTGGTGCTCTTGGCTCTCTCGCCGGAGACCGAGTCGGTTTCCCCTCAGCGTTCTGTTCCCTGCGGATTCACCAAGGCTGGACGGGGAGGATTCGGCCCACATCCGGCTGCTCGCCGACCTCGACACCCCGCTGCTGGCCATCGTCGTGCATAGCGGGACCATGCCCATCATCGACGGCATGCACCGCTTCCGCGCCGCCCGCCGCCGCGGGGACCGCGAGATCGAAGCCAGGTTCTTCGACGGTGACGCCGAGGATGCCTTCGTCCTCGAGGTACGGCTGAACGCCTCGCACGAGCTGCCGCTGACCCAGAAGGACCGGGCAACCGCGGCCGCTCGCATCATCGCCTCCCACCCTCAGCGGTCGGACCGGCGGATCGCCGCGACCAGTGGCCTGTCGCACCGGACGGTCGCCGCGATCCGCCGAAGTTCGGCTGGTGTGGCTGCCCACTCGAACTCCGGGCTCGGGCGGGACGGCCGCCTGCGACCGCTCAGCACCGCGGAGGGCCGCATCCTGGCCTGCCGGTTGATCGCCGAACGGCCGGACGCCTCCCTCCGGGAGATCGCCGAAACCGCGGGCATCGCCGTCTCCACGGCCGGGGATGTCAGGGAGCGGCTCCGCCTGGGTCAGGATCTCGTGCCGCAGAAGCTGCGCGGCGGCCACGCCCACCCGCCCGAGGACAGCTCTCGCCGAGGATCTCCTCCGTGGAGATCCTCGGCAGGCAACCGGGATCCGTCGCCGCGTTTCACCGACGCCGGGCGGAGCCTGCTGCGGTTGCTCGACGCCATCCGGATGGTCAGTACCGACGGGTGGACCCGGTCGTCAATGGCATCCCGCCCCACTGCGCGGAGTCCCTCGCGCAGGTCGCCCGCATGTGCGCCGATGTGTGGCTGCACTTCGCGGATGAAGTGGAAGCACAGGGGAGCCAAACCGCCGAGGGTCCCCGGCTGGCGAGACGGTGATGATCGTGGTCAACTCGCCTTCTCCCGGCCACCTCGCAGGGCGTTCGCATAGCAGTGACCGGCGAGCACGGCCTCAGCCCTGGCCCCGAGATCGAGCTTGTTCAGAATCCGGTAGACGTGGCTGCGCACCGTCGTTTCGCGTATGCGCAGTTTCCGGGCGATGGCGGAATTACTGAGGCCGTCCCCCAGAGCTTGGAAGACCTCGAGCTCACGCTCGGTCAGCATTCGCTCGATGGTGACGATCGGCACCGGCATCAGGCTGATCTGGGTGGCCACCCAGCCGACGAGGACATCGGCGATGGCCGGAGACAGGAAGGCATCGCCCCGGCTCACGCCGAGGACGGCGTCGGCCAGATCCCGGTGGCTGTTGTCACGATCGACGAAACCGCGGACGGCACAGGTTATGGCCTTGCGGAGCATGGCGGGGTCATCCGGCCGGAGCACCCCCACGATCCCGGCCACGCTGGGCCCGGTGGCGGGGAAGAGCTTGGCGATGTCGGGGAGAAGCTGATCCAGGGACTCTCCGCCAGCGACCAGCACGAAAGGGCCGCTGTGCGCCGCAACCTGACGAACCGAGCCGAATTCACTGATGATCTCGACCCGCGCATCACGCTCCAGGATCGACCGCAGCCCGGCGCGGAGCAGGGGATCACCGTCGAGGATCGCCAGGCGAGCCGGTGACGTGGGCGCCGAAGGCGGCGATGCCAGATCTCTGTCCCAGACCACGGTGATCGAATTGCTCCTCTGGTGTGGAGTTGGCAGATCATTCTCCGTCGTACGAGGTGACATGGTCCGGGCCGTGCTCGGCGAAGGCGGCGACGGCTCGGCGGTGGTCGGCTGTCCGCATCAGGCGGGCGGCCATCGCCGGCGCCATCTCGTCCGGTCGGGCGACCCCGCCGATGCGGAAGCCGTACAGGATCTCGCGGAAGCCGAAGAACCGGCGGAACATCCTGACCTCGTCCGGGTGGAGCTCCATCCGTTCGGCGATCTCGTCGAGTGACCTGCGGCCGGGCGGGAGATACCCGGCGACGGTATGCAGGACGGTCATGACCCACCATCCTCGCTCGTGGTCGTGTCGTGTGGAGGGCTGCGTCGTGTAGCCGCGTCGTGTAAGGGCAGCATGGCGAACCGGCCCGGGTCCGTTGAAGGCCACGCGGGCGGTCGTCGATGCGGCCGTCCTGCTATGCCCGAAGGGGTACCCGGGATCTCCTTGTCACGATCGCTTCCCGGCAGCAGTGCGCCTGCCGGTAATGTCATCCGCCCAGGTCACGGCTTTGGCTATGGCTTCGCCCGGCGTGCGTTCTCCGGCGGTCAGGGAGGCTGCGCATGCGGCATGATGTTCGGCCGTGCTCTTTCGCCTGGCCTATCTCGTCGTCACGAACGCCTTCGCCGCGCTAAGGCTGTTGCCGATCCTGGGGATACCGGCGGGTGCATGGCGAACTCACCACGCTCGGCATCAAGGTGGCTCCGTCAACGGTTTGGGAGATCCACCTGCGTCATCAATGGTCACCCACGCTCGAGAAACGTGGAACGTCGCGGAAGCCGTTTCCGTGGAGGCACGCCGGGTGACACGGGCGAACCCGACCAGATTTGGCGGCCGGGGGACCTGTCAGAGGTCCCCGGCCGCTCATTCGTCGCGACACCGGAAGCTTATGGCACGTCGGCTCCAGGAACGCCCGCGCCACTTCCGCGGTCGTCGAGGACCAGGGCGGCCCGGCCATTGAAGGTGTAACGGACGTGTGTGACCTCCGGGGTGTGTACCACTCTGGTCGGCGTGAACTCCATCGCCTCCTTGTCGGCGAGCTCGAGGCCGGCGTCGAGCAGGCGCATCCCGGTGCCAAGGACGACCGGGACGATATGCAGTTCCAGCTCGTCCAGCAGGCCGGCCTTCAGAACCTGGCGTACCAGGCTGCCGCCCCCGGCAACGGCCACGTTCTTGCCCTTCGCTGCGGCGCGTGCCTGCTCCACGGCGCTGGCGATACCGTCGGTGACATAGGTGAAGCTGGTTCCGCCCTGACGTACAAGCGTCTCGCGGGGGCGGTGGGTCACGACGAATACCGGTGCGTGGAACGGCGGTTCCTCGCCCCAGGGCAACTCACCGCCGTCGGCCATGCGCCGTCCCATGACGTACGCCCCGGCCGCCTCGAACGTCTCGGCGATGATGTCGGAGTTGGTACTCCGCTCGCCGCCGGCGAAGCCCAGCCTCTCGCGCCAGGCCATGGCGTCGATCACCCACCGGGTGATCCGGAAGAAGCCGGCGGCCTCTGCCGACTCCATCCAGTTCCCGTCGCCGCTGTATAGCGGGCCGGCGTAGTAGCCGTCGAGTGACACGGACATCTGTGCCGTCACCTTTGTCATGTCGCTTCGCTTCCTCCGTCTGGCGGCACCCTGGCAGGTCCGCTCAATGACTGATCGGAGCCGCGGGCCGGATTTCTACATCGTCACGCCGGCACGTTATGGCGGCCGACGATAGGCCGACGATGCGCCCGCCGGCGATCGATACAGTTCAGGTCGCGCAGTGTGCGGCCCGCTGGACGAGGAAGCGCTGCTCGGACAGGCTGCCGGCCAGACGTGCGGCCGCCCGGTACGCCGCGGCCGCGTCGGCCGCCTCCCCGGCCCGCTCGAGGAGGTGGGCGCGGACGGCCAGCAGCCGGTGGTTGCCGGCGAGAACCCCCGACTCCAGTTCGCGCAGCAGCGCGAGTCCGGCGTGCGGCCCTCGCACCATTCCCAGGGCGACCGCCCGGTTGAGGGTGGTGACGGGATTGGGCGCGAGGCGCTCCAGGATCTCGTACAGCGCGAGGATCTGCGGCCAGTCGGTGGCCTCGACCGACGGCGCCTCGTCGTGTACCGCCGCGATGGCGGCCTGCACCTGATACGGCCCCAGCGGCCGGGTCGCGAGGGTGCGGGCGATGAGCTCGGTTCCCTCCGCGATGGCGGCGGTGTCCCACCGAGACCGGTCCTGCTCCGCCAGCGGCACGAGAACGCCGCCGGGCCCCGTTCGCGCCGCACTGCGGGCCTCGGTCAGCAGCATCAACGCCAGCAGGCCCGCGGTCTCGCCGGAGTCGGCCAGCCGAGCGTGCAGCCGGCGCACCAGGTGCAGGGCCTGCCGGGTGAGGTCAGGCCGGCGCAGTTGCGGGCCGACGCTGGCGCTGTAGCCCTCGTTGAACATCAGATACAGGACGTGCAGCACAACCGGCAGCCGGGGTCCGCCCTCAGGATCCGCAGGCAACTCGAACTGGGCTCCCACTTCCTGCAGGCGCTGCTTGGCCCGTGATATCCGCTGTCCCATCGTCTTTTCGTGCACGAGGAAGGCCGCGGCGATCTCGCCTGTAGTCAGTCCACCGACCGCCCGCAGCGTGAGCGCCATCTGCGACGGGACCGTCAAGGCGGGGTGACAGCACAGGAACAGCAGCTCCAGGAGGTCATCGCGGGCCGGCTCCGCATCCGGCGGCGGTGCGACCAGCGCGTCGCGCGGCATGGCGTCGAGGGCAGCCCACTCCCGACGCTCTCGGGCGCCGTCGGCCCGTACCTGATCGATGTAGCGCCGCGCGGCGACCGTATTGAGCCAGCCCAGCGGGTGCGCCGGGACACCGCTGCGCGGCCACGTGTCGCCGGCGGCGATCAGCGCCTCTTGCACCGCATCCTCACAGCGCGCGAAGTCACCGTACCGATGCACGAGCGAGCCGAGCACCTGGGACGCGAGTGTCCGTAGCAGCTCCTCGACCGGCTCCTCAAGCCTCAACGGTTGCCCAGCCGTGGTCCATCAGCGGCCACACCTCCAGCCCGCCGCCGTACCGCAGTCCCGGATAGGATCGCGCAATGTCCAACGCCCGCTGCTCGTCGTCGACGGAGACGACGAAGTAGGAGCCGACAAACTCCTTCGCCTCGAGGTACGGGCCGTCGGTGACGACCGCACCACTCTGCACCACCCGCACCGATCGCGGCCGGGGGATCAGCCCCTCAGCGCCGAGGAGCTCCCCGGACTCGCGCAACGCGTTGTTGAACGCGTCCACCTCATCGATCAGCTTGGCCAAGTCGCCGGGCGGCAGACTGTTCCAGACATCCTCGTTGCCGTAGATCAGCATCAGGTACTTCACCCTGCCGCCCTTCTCCTCGACGGCGGCCCGATGCCGCTTCCGGGAAAGGTCAATCCCTGCATCACGCCCTCGATTCTGCCCCAAGCCACGGCTTGAGCCCTTGCAGGGTACGGCACGCGGCGGCGGAAAACGGCTATCGGTAAACCAGGTGGTGACCATGCGAGCGCGGCCCGAACCGGAACATCCGGGCGAGCGGCCGGGCCGCTACTTCGCGGAATACCGCTCCACCGGCACGGTGGCCGCCAGCGGCTACGAGTACCGGCAGGCCTACACGGCCTACCTGGAGGTTCGCGACGGTCTGGTGACGATCTGGCGGGAGTACTTCAACCCGCTCCCGCTGCGCGAAGCCCTCGCGTCCGCCGGAGCCTGACGGGGTGGCGGGGTCGCGACGCGGCCCCGCCACTTCGATGCGGTGAAATGATGCCGCCTCCTTCGACATGTATGGGGCGTAACCGCACGTAGCCCACCATCGAAGGAGACCGAGAATGAGGATCGCCCGTGGGGCGTGATCAGAAGGCGCGGTTCGAGGCTGTCTACGCGGACACCTACGAACGGATCTTGGGATATGCCCTTCGCCGCTGCGACTCTCCCGAGGACGCCGCCGATGTCGTGGCCGAGACGTTCGCGATCGCGTGGCGCCGGGTGGACGCGCTGCCGTCAGGGGATGGAGCGCGGCTCTGGCTGTACGGCGTGGCGCGCAACGTGCTGGCCAACCACCGCCGCGGCCAGGTCCGCCACCGGTCGAGGAGTGTGGAGCTCACCGCCGAGATCGCCGACCTCTACACGCACTCGCCCGAGGGCAGCGTGGAACTGGGCGCGATCGGCCGAGTGTTCCGCGGCCTGTCAGACGAGGACAGGGAACTGCTCTCGCTGATCGCCTGGGAGTGCCTGGACCACGGCGAGATCGCCAAGGTCCTGGGCTGCTCGCGCAATGCCGTACGCATCCGGCTGTACCGCGCCCGCAAGCGCTTCTCCCGCGGGCTGCAGGGCGCCGGGGTCCACATCGCATCGTCGAGCCGGTTGGCTCTTGCCCGGAGGTCGCTGTGAACAACGTCCATGAGCTCATCGGTCGCCTCGCCCGAGTCGAGGACGAGGAACTGGCCGGGCGAGCGTCGGCCGCGGGGGCCCGGACGCTGCTGGCCTCGATCGTCATTGAGGAGTCGCGGGAGGCCACCGTCGCCAGGCTCCGCCCGTTCACCGCCAGGCGTCTCGTGGTGGGCATGACCGCCGCGGCGGTGCTCGCCGCCGCCGTCGTCGCAGGCCCGAGCATCCTGGGTGAGCGGCTCGGCAGCGCCACCTCCTACGCCAACGCCGCCGTCGCGATCCAGCGCGAAGGCGACCACTACGTCGCGCGGATCAAGGATCCCTTCGCCGATCATCAGGAATACACGGAGGCGTTCCACGCGGTCGGCCTGAAGGTCGATCTGCGGCTGGTCCCCGTCTCGCCCGGCGCCGTCGGGAAGGCGGTGGAATACGGCGTCGGCCTCGGCGAGGAAACGCGGACCGAGGACGCCAGAGCCGGGGACACGAGCCACGGCGACGTCGTCAGTGCGGGGACCGAGCCGGAGGGTTGCGAGGTGGGCCAGCCCGGCTGTTCCATGGTGCTCAAGATCCCCGAGCGATTCGCCGGGAACGCCTGGGTCAAGCTGGGACGGCAGGCCCTGCCTCAGGAGACGTACCAGAACCACGGCTCGGCCACGGACAGCGGCGAAATCCTCGCCGGGGTCCGAGTGGACGGGCGCGCGGTTGGCGAGGTCCTGGCCGAGCTGCGGGCACGCAAGGCAGCAGCGGAGTTCAGTCTCGTGCGGATCCACGCCGACAATCCCGACGTGCGAAATCTCGATGATCGCGAGGACCCGGACGGCGCTCCCATGACAACCCTGACCTTCGATCCGGTGCCCGGCGACAAGGTGGGGGCCGGCTGGACCGTCTGGGAGGCGGAGCCGGTGAAGGAGGGCGTCGTCCGGCTGCTCGTGACCCCCGAGCACCTCGATCACAACCCTCTCGATTAAGACTTCGAGGTCCCGTACGGCATGCCGTACGGGACCTTCCTGGCGCAGGCGGCCGGCAGGTCCTGGAGGTCCGGCGGCGGACTTAGTAGTAAGCCGAACCCCGAAACGGTCACGGTCGCGGTGCCGGGGTTCTTCACCCTGTACCGAATGCGGGAGGGCACGGACGCGATGCTGGCGGCGACGTACGCCGCGTGGTCGTTGGGGGGATGGAGACCGTGCCGAGGTACTGACCCCGGCAGTTGCCGATCTTCACCTCGACCGGCGCGGGGTTCTGTTCGAGCTTGACCAGCACGTTTCCTCGGTGAACGGCCGTGGGAATCAGCTCCGGGCTGAGGAAGATCTCGGCGCCCGGCTGCACCGTCGACCCAGGGTCACGGTGTCGGCGTAGGCGGGCGCCCCTGCCGCGATGACGAGTCCAGCCGTGGCCAGGGCGACGATCAGATATGACTGACGCATCGAGACGTGCTCTCCTTCTGTCATTTACGAGGTCGTTAACGAGTTCGTTGACCAATAAGGCAGAGTGATGTGAAAAGAGCGGCGCCCGTCTCGGCGTACGCCTGAATTGAGCGAGAATTACCCAGAGGGCGAATCACTCAATCTCCGCGCCCACCTCACTGGTGTTTCGAATAACCTCGTCGACGAATCCGTAGTCCCTCGCCTCGGTGGCGGTGAACCAGCGGTCGCGGTCCCAGTCCTCCTCGATCTGCTCCAGCGTCTGGCCGGTGTGGAAGGCGATCCGCTCGCGCATCATCTGCTTGGTGTAGAGCATCTGCTCGGCCTGGATGGCGATGTCAGCCGCCGTGCCGCCGAGGCCGCCGGACGGCTGGTGCATGACGACTCTGGCGTGCGGCAGGATGTACCGCTTGCCAGGCGCGCCAGAGCAGAGGAGGAACTGCCCCATCGAACCCGCTATGCCCATCCCGACGGTGGCGACGTCGTTGGGGATGTACTGCATCACGTCGTAGATGGCCATCCCGGCCGACACCGAGCCGCCGGGCGAGTTGATGTAGAGCCAGATGTCACGCCGGTCGTCGCCGGCGGAGAGCAGCAGCAGCTCGCCGCAGATCCGGTTGGCTACCTCGTCGTTCACCTCGCTGCCGAGCACGACGATCCTTTTGCTCAACAACCGCTGGTACAGCTGGTCCTCAAACACGGGCCGCGGACTGGCCATCTGTTCCACCTGCGCCTAATCTATTTTATGAATGACGAATCCATGCGACCATAACGCCGTCCGGCCCCGCGATTTCCACCTTTTCGCTGTGAGCGCTTTCCGCTGAGAGCGCAGCGCTGCTCAATCAAGCGGTTTCTTCCAGTACGGCCGCCGCGGCGCCGACGAGGCCGGTGTCGGAACCCAGGGCGGCCGGGAGGATCTCGATGCCATGGGTGAACGTCAAGGTCGCGTGGGCGCGCACCGCCTGGCGGAGAGGGTCGAGCAGGACGGCCCCCGCCTGGGCGACACCGCCGCCGATCACGGCGACCCGGATGTCGGTCACCGCCGCAGTGGCGGCGAGCACGACGGGGTGCCTCCGCATGGCCGACGCCGCGACCCCGGCCGCGGTGGGCACCGAGTGAGGTGAACACCTCGTCGAAGACCGCGGAGAATTTGGCGTCGCGGTCGCGAATGAGGAACCTGATGCGCTCGGCCCGCTCCCCCAGGTACATGACCAGATTGCGGGCCTGCTGAGCGGCCCAGGCTCCGGTCGGATGCGCTGTGACGCCCGCGACGCGAACGGCGCGTGTGGCGTGCTCGATGAAGAACAGAACGTAGAGCCGCTTGAGGAAGACTGTGTCGACGTGGAACAGATCGCATGCCCAGATGCCCTCGGCCTCATCACTGACCCGCATTAACGAGGTGATGTCCGGGACCGACTGGCCCTGGCCGGACATCATCACCACGATCGCCCGCCGCAGCTTGATCGGATCCTTCGCGGTCCGCGTGATCCGCTGCAGCTTGCGGCCTTCCTCTAGCTACTCCGTCAAGGCGTCATCGGGCGTATGGGCTAACCCGCGCCGGCTGAGACGCCTGAGGCAGTTTGAAGCCCTTGGCAAACAACCAGATGGGCAGGACCAGGAGTTCGAACAACCCGCCCGGAGCCAGCAAGAACACGCCCAGTCCCGTGTCCATGTCCAGGACACCGAAGAGGTCCAGCGGCACTCCCAGCAGAAGTAGGGCGTAGCCGATGAGTCCGAGGACCGCGATGGGCTGAGGGACTATTCTTGAAACGAACAGCAGGTAGGTAAACACCAGGCCGCCGATACCTGTGGGAATGTATACCCACAACATCGTATTGGGGACGGCTTGCAGCTGAGTCAACAGGTAGATGCCGCAGGTGGCGGAGACCGCGAACTCGACAACCCTCATTACCGGGTACCAGAGCGCCAGCTTTTGATTGAAGCCCTTTAGGACTCGGTACATGAGGAGGCCGATTCCTACCACGGCCAGGCCCGAGCACATCATGAGCGCTACGCCGGCCGTCAGCGCCGTTTTGTCGGGGTTACCGTCGATGAATGCCTGGGTGAGTGTAGCGCCGATCACGGCCAAGACCATCTGCAAGATGAACAAGGCTCCGACCGCGACCGCGATCCTTCGGGTTGTCATAACTGGACTGTCCTTTCTAAGTCTTTTGCTTGATGAGACCTTCACGGCCGGGGCCTGCAGCGCTGTCACCCGACATTGACCTAGCGGGCCGCTTGTTCGACACGCTCTCCTGCCCCTGGACCTGTGGTCAGCCGACGGCCGCTGATGAGCAGCCAGAAGATGAGCACCACTTCACCGGCGAAGGTGAACAGAGCGATGTCGAGCGAGTAACCCGAGACCAGCACCGCGCCGATCCCATCAGCGAGGTATCCGAGCCCGGCGACTACCAGCAGGATGCCGAGGACTCTCGGCATGAAACCGGACCGATACGCCAGATAGCCGATCAGCAGCCAGTGGAAGGAGAAGAGAACACAACGTCGAGCGGGACGCCGAACGTCTCGGTGATCCGGACCGCCATCCCCAGTGGTCGCCTCGGGCGTTGTCCTGGTCGCCTAACTCCTGCCGGGCCAGTCGGCCTGCGCGGACAGCGGCCGGGCCCTTGGGGAGGCCCTGCCGTCTCTTCGACGGTTAGGCGACGACGTCGCGGTCGGCGGGCGGGGTGCCAGCAGCGACCATTCCAGATGTGAGGGGGGAGGGCTTAAAGCCTTTGACCACCAACCAGACGCCAAGCGACCCCTCCCAAAGGAATATCGGGATGACCACGATGCCCGACAGCAGAGAGACTTGGGCGTAGAGGCCGAACATCACGGCGGTCGCGGAAAGGAAGAGCAGGGGGGCTCCGATAAGTCCCATCACGGGAATGATGCGTGGCACGAGCCGGGACCGGTACAACAAGTAGCCCAGCAACAGTGCGTTCACGGCCGGAATGACGCCGGGTCCGAGGAGAAACGTCCAGTTGTGGATCGCGACGAGCGCGTTTCCTGTAGTGATGAGCGAGGCCGCATCGGCTCCGGCGGCTCCGGCCTGCCGCAGGGTTACGACTGCGAAGAGGCTGATGATGCCGACGACGATGATGGCGGCTTCAAGGACACGAGCGGCGACAAAGCCAAGCGCGGCAGTTTCGTTCTGCCGTTTGACCACCGGAAACAGCACGACCGCGGTGCCTATACAGGCAAGGACGCAGATCACCTCCAGGAAGCCGCCCCAGAGCACGCCAGTGTCAGGACCGGGGCCGACGATGTAGTCCGGATGGTTCAGCACGGGGCCGTAGAGGATGAGTGCAGGGATCGAGGTGACAATGGTAATCAAGTAGAGCACTCCCGCGACGAGGGCGGTCTTCCTCATTGAGTCCATCGGGATTCGTTTCGTCGCTGTGGTCTGGACGATGATCGCCATGTCGGTCTCCTTTCGTCGTCAGTCCGTAAAACCAGGCGCCCATGGGGAATCGAGGTGCCCCTTGGGCCAGATTTCGTACCGTCCGGGGTTGTGATGATGGCCAGTCGATTCCGCTCACCATGTGGCCATCCATTGACTACCGCTGCTCCCTCTGAGCACCTGTCCAACGAAATGGGCTTAAGCGGACCAAGGCCGCCGCCGTGGCGGTACAGCGAGAGCATCTCCCTCGCCGACCAGTCCGAGGATGGTTCAGCGATGACGCCTAATGCGGACTCCTTTGGCGATGCATCGACGTCCACGCGGATCGGTCTTCCGGATCGGTCGAAGCAGGGGGCCGACCGCCTCGGAACCGCCGGCGCCGACGGTCAAACGCATTCCCCTTGAATCAACACCCGCCCGTACCGGGCGGAAACGGGCGATCAGCAAACGATTCATCAGCAGAACTGATTACTAGAGAGCTTTAAGGGCCGGAGTCATGTAACTGTCCCTGCTCTGGCGGGGTGACTGGGGACAGGTCTGGGCCTATGCCCGGTGCATGAGGTATCCCGATAACGGCGGGTTGACCGCCCAGGAGCGGCAGCGGCGGGAGCGGCTGCGATTACATGCGGCCGACCGGCTGGCGGTGCTGGAGGCCGAGCTGGAGACCGGTCCGGCGGCCTACGAGATCCAGGTCACCCTCGCCGACCGCAAGCACGGGCGCAGGCAGGGCCTACCCGACGCGGGGGCGCGCGAGCACCAGCAAGATCACTACTCCAGATGCCTCTACGGTTCAAGGGGATCGACAGCACACCCCGGCGGCGGGGACGTCGGGTAGGTGAACACATTGGAGGAACCCCCCGGTGGCTGGCAATCTGTGCGAGCGTGAGGAGTGGAGAGGTCGCTGTCGGGTCCAGGTATTTGATTTGCCGTCGTCGGCTCTCCGCGATGGTGAGGAGCGCGCCATGTGCGCGAATGCACTGCAGATCGCGTTACCCCCTGCGATTGAGGAGCTAACGGACAGGTTGAAGGTGTCCTATGCCGACCTGCTGACGGCCACGGTCGTCGAGGGGGTGGTCCGCGACTGCTACCAACCGTTCAAGTACGTCCGGATCACCAGCTACGTACCTATGTTCGTCGAGCACGACAGTCGCATCCGGCTGCGGCAACTCACCGAGTGCCACGTCCGGACCTCTCCACCTGCTCCTTCGCGAGAAATGTCCGGCGGGCGGCGAAGCCGCTCCTTCATGACCGCTCTGCGAAGTCTTCGGGCCAGGCTGACACGCTCGACGTAGCCGTCGCGAGCTGACGCTCGACGCCAGCGCGGGGTTGTACCAGGAACGGTCGAAGAAGACCGTCTCGCCGACCGCGGGCAGGCGGACGATGTAACGCTGGGAGTACCACTGGGTGCTCTCGCGCTCGTGGTCCGAAACGCCCACCGACCGGCGAACAACCTCAGACTCCGCATCTACATCCTCGGGTTCGGGTCAGTGAGACTGGGTCAGACTCGTACTTCCATTCGCAGGGTGATCGGTTGCGGTGATGGACCCTTCCCGGATCGGCTGTTTCCCGCACGGCACAGGTGGCGTTGGCTGAGGGGTGAACGAGTCCCACAGCCGGCGCTCCCGCTCCTGCGGACGACTCCTGCTACGACCGGTCCGGAAGACCGATCCCTGGCAGACATCGATTCACTGCTTAGGAGTTCGGTCATGGGCATTATCGCCTGGATCATTCTCGGACTCGTGGCTGAGCTGGTCGCCAAAATACTGGTCCCTGGCAGGGACCCCCAAGGACAGCAGTCGGCGCTCGGGCCGTTGGGCAGGCCGCAGGTGATGCTGCCAACCTCATCCCCAAGCTCACGCCCGGGCTCGCGGTCCGGCCCCGGAAGAGGCGATGGGTGATGCCCGTCGCCGGTGGTCTCGCCCTCATCGTCGTCGGGGCGATCCTCACCTTCGCCCTGTCGGACAGTACGGTAGGCGGCGTCGATCTGAACATCGTCGGACGAAGAGCATCAGCAGATGATCATGATGCCGTGAGCCGCCTTGGACCTGGCGCGGACCGTGCGCCGTCCGCTGGCCGACGTCTTCAGCGTCTTCAGCGACGATTCGTGATCTGTGAGCCGTGATCGAGGGCCGAAGGCCCCGCCACGGGCACCGGACGTGAGCCGTACGGCACGGCCACCGACCGCGCGCTCGGCAACGTCTTCACCAGCCTGGCTGGCCAGGCCTGGGCCGACTGGCTGTTCATGATCGGCCTGGCGGGCATCGGCACCGCCCTGATCCTCGGCGCGGGTATGCGCATCGTCGCCGCCGCCGGGGGACTGCTGCTGGTGCTGATGTGGGCGGCCGAGCTGCCGCTTGCCAGCAACCCGCTCATCGACGAGCACATCGTGTATGCGATCGTCCTGGTCGGGCTTGCGCTCGCTGGTGCTGGAGACACCCTCGGAATCGGCCGGTGGTGGAGCACCAGGCTGCTGGTCCGCCGCTACCCCATCCTGAAATAAGCCCTCGGGCAGGGCTCACATCATCTCCCGCCCGCCTCCTCGACTCGGGGAGGCGGGCGGCCGCGCTGCCTGGCGTCGTGCAGTCGAGGAGACGATGACCGACACGAATCAGACGGTTCCCGCGAGATCCGCACGACGAACCTCGCCCGCACAGGCCGCGAGCACGGGACGAAGGTCCACAGGGGGTATCCAGCCTCCCACTGAAGCTCCCACTGGGGCAGACCCTAGTGGGTCGGCGAGTCGACAGTGGTCGGCGCCGAGGGTTCGGTCACGGTCGTCTCCTTTGTTGGTCAGCTCTTCAGGCCTGACTGAAGTTCCGTCAGTGCGGTTGGTGGAATATGGCAGCGAATCTTGTGCCCGTTGCCCGTTTGCTGCCACGGAGGCGCCTCGGTGTCGCAGATCGATCCGATTTTGCGTGGGCAGCGGGATGCGAATCGGCAGCCCGGCTGATCGGCGGACGGTGGTGGCATCGGGCCGGTAAGGCGGATGCGGCTGACTTGTTCCGAGGAAGATTGCAGCCGCGGGATCGCCGACACGAGGGCCTCCGTGTAGGGGTGGTGCGGGGCGGCGAACACGTCGGCGGCGTCACCCACTTCGACGAGCCAGCCCAGGTACATGACGCCTATTCGGTCGGCGAGGAAACGTACTACCGCCAGGTCGTGGGAGATGAAGACATAGCTGGCGTCGCTCGTTCGCTGCGACTCCACGAGCAAGCTCAGGATCGAGGCTTGGACGGATACGTCGAGTGCGGAGACGGGCTCGTCGAGGAGAACGACGTCGGGGCTTCCGGCGAACGCGCGGCCGATCGCGACTCGCTGCTTTTGCCCACCGGACAGCCGCGTCGTCTTGGCCTCTACCTGCGCCTGATCCAGGCGGACGCGCCGTGCCAGTTCGAGGACCGTGGTGGCGCTGCCGAGTTTTTTGATGGCACGCTGCAAAATGAAGCGCACGCTGTGTCGGGGGTTGAGCGTGCTGTCGGGGCTCTGGAACACCATTTGGATGGCGCGTTTCACGTCGCGCGGGCGCCGGGACAGGCGGCGGGGAACGTCGTGTCCGTGCAACAGGATCTGGCCTGCGGTCGGCTCGACGAGGCCGGCGACGATGCGGGCCAGTGTCGTTTTCCCGCTTCCCGATTCGCCGACGAGGCCGAAAATCTCTCCTTCGCGGATTTCCAGGGAGAGATCGTGAACGACGGTGGTCTTCTTGTAGGTCTTGGTGACATTGCGCAGGTGTAAGACCTCGGGGCGCTGCTCGGTGACGGGGAACTCGTCGCCCGGTCCGGTCAGCGGTAGTGGCGATGCGTCGTCCGCGTGGTAGCAGCGCACCGTGCGGCCCTCGCCGAGAGCGATGAAAGGCGGTTCCTCGGCAAGGCAGTCGGATTGGGCCAGTGGGCACCGTTCCGCGAAGCGGCACCCTTGTGTCACCGTATCCAGGCTCGGCGGTGCACCAGGTATCGGGCGTAGGTAGCGGGTGTCCTTCGCATCGCCGAATCGCGGGATCGACGCGACCAGTGCGCGCGTGTAGGGGTGCTTCGGCGCGTGAAGCACTTCCGTCGCTGTGCCTTGTTCGACGACTCGCCCGGAGTAGAGGATTGTGACGCGGTCGCAGATCCGCGCGACCAGCCCGAGATTGTGGCTGATGAGCAGGATGGCGGTGTTCGACTGGCTTCGGATGGTGCCGATGAGGTCGACGATTTCGGCTTCGACGGTCGCATCCAGCGCGGTTGTGGGTTCGTCGAGGATGAGCAGTTTGGGGTTTGCGGCCAGCGCCATCGCGATGACGACTCGTTGCTGCTGCCCACCGGAGAGCTCATGGGGGTATCGGCGTGCCAGATGGTCCGGTTCGGGCAGGAGAACGCTGCGCAGCATCTCGACGGCTTGCGAGCGCGCTTCGTCCCGGGCAGTTGAGGTGTGGAACCTGAAGACCTCGGCGATCTGGTCTCCGACCCGCATGGACGGGTTGAGCGCCGAGCCGGCCTCTTGATACACGATGGCGACGTTGTTGCCGCGTTCGTGCGTGAGTGCGGCGTGGCTGAGCTGCGTCATCTCGACGTCGCCGACTCTGATGGTGCCGCTCGTGATACGGCCGTTGTCGGGGAGGTAGCGCAGCAACGAGAAAGCAAGCGTGCTCTTGCCCGACCCCGACTCGCCGACGATGCCGAGTGCTTCTCCTGGGCGGACCTCGAGCGACACGTCGCGAAGAACGGGGTAGGACTCGCCTCGGACCACGTATGTGACGTTGAGGTCCGTAACGGACAGCAGTGGCGGTTCTTGTGTCGCGGTGGTCACTTGAATGCCTTCCTGAGTCCGTCGGCTGCGAGGTTCACGCCGACGATGAACGTGGCGAGGGCGATGGCCGGGGCCAGCAGCGCCCACGGTGATATTTCGATGTAGGCGCGTTGTTCGGAGATCGTTCGACCCCAGTCGGGCGAGGGCGGCTGCAGGCCGAGGCCGAGGAACGACAAGGTCGCTGCCGTGAACACCGCATACCCCAGGCGGATCGTGGCTTCGACCAGGATCGGGCTGGTGACGTTGGGCAGCACCTCGATCACCATCGAGTAGAAGCCGCGTTCGCCGCGCATCCGGGCGGCTTCGACGTAGCCCTTCTGGACTTCGTCACCCACCGAACCGCGGACGGTCCTCGCGATCTGCGGGACGAAGAAGACGGCGATGAGGATGATGACGTTCAGCAGCGATGACCCGAGAATGCCCAGCACCAGCACCGCGACGATGAGCGTGGGAATCGCCATCAGCACGTCGACGGCCCGCATCACGAAGATGTCCACGATGCCGCCGTAATAGCCGGCGACCAGACCGAGGAGTGCGCCGAAGATGACGGCCAGGACGGTCGCGGCCGGAGCGATGAGGAGGACGGTCTGCGCGCCCGCGAGCACCCTCGACAGCACGTCCCGGCCGAGATTGTCGGTCCCCAGCAGATGAGTCAAGCTGGGCGGCTCGAATGAGTGGAACGGGTCGACCGCCTGCGGATCGTGCGGGACGACGAGCTGCCAGGCGACGCCGACGAAGACCCAGAACAAAACGATCACGACGCCAGAGATGAAGGTGGGGGACGTCAACAGGGTCTTGATGATGTAACGGCGGTTGCGTCGTGCGCGGTTCGCCTTGGCGTCGGCCGGGAATTCTGGCTGGCCGGGATCGTGCGGCGTCTCCCCGTTCGGCTCCGGCGCGGGGGTCTGGCGGGTGGTGGGCTGGTCGGTCACCGGGAGCCTCCGAGGCGGATCCGCGGCACGAGCACCGCGAAGAGCACGTCTGCCAGCAGATTGGCCAGCATGATGATCAGGCCGAGGGTCAGGGTCGCGGCTTGCACGACGGTGATGTCGTGGCCGGTCGCGGAATCGAGCAGGAGCTTGCCGATACCGGGATAGTTGAACAGGGCTTCGACGACGATGAGGCCGCCGACCAGATACGTGACCTGACCGGCGATCACGGCGACGGTCGGCGGCAGCGCGTTGCGCGCGACATGGCTGACAACGATGCGGCGCCGCGGCAGGCCCTTGAGAATGGCAGTGCGATAGTACGGCCGCGCGACTACGTCGATCGTTCCCGCTCGCGCCATCCGGGCGATATAGCCGAACAGGACGAACGCGAGCGGTATGGCGGGCAAGATCAGGTATTCCAAGCGTACGCCGAAACTCGAACCCGGCGGGGCCACGGCTGTGACCGGGAGCCAGTGCAAGCCGATGGCGAAGATCGACAACAGCACGACGCCGGAGACGAACTCCGGGATGACGGTGAGCGATACGCCACCTATGGAGACGAACTTGTCAAGCGGTCCGGCTTCTTTGAGCCCTGCCGCGATGCCCGCGATCACCGAGATCGGGACGATGGTCACGAACGCGACGGCGGCGAGCAGCAGCGAGTCGCCCAGCCGGCCCATGACCAGGGCGAAGACCGGCTCCTGGAGCAGCTGCGACTGTCCCCAGTCGCCGGTGACGAATCCCTTGAGCCAGGAGAAGTACCGGGTCCACAGCGGCTGGTCGGCGCCCAGTTTGTGATTCAGGATGGCGACCTGGTCAGCGGTCGCGTGGGGCCCGAGGATGGTTTGGGCGAGGTTGCCGGGAAGAACCTGACACAACACGAACACCAGCAGGGAGACCACCAGTAGTGTCAGTGCGATCTGGCCGACCCGGCTCAGCAGATAGTTGCGCATTGTTTCCCGGCACCTCGTCCGTGTGTTAGTGGCTGATCCAGGCGGAGGTCAGCACGATGTTCCCGATCGGCGAGGGCGTGATCCCGTGCACGTTCTTGTTAGTGGCCTGGGTGAAGTCCTGGAAGAACGCGACAACGACGGGGACCTGATCGTGAAGGATCCTCGCTGCCTGGGTCGCGATCTGCTGACGCTTGGCGGGATCGATGGTCGCGTCGTATTGGGCCAGCAGCGCGTCGAACTGGGGGTTGGAGAAGTGGGAGGAGTTCCACACACCCTTCGTGATCAGCGAAGCCTCGATCAGCTGCTCGGGGACTGGGCGCGTTCCCCAGGTCACAATGGTGAACGGCTCCTGCAGCCAGGGGGTGTTCGAACCAGTTCCGTAAAAGGCGTTCGAGGACAGCTGGTTAATGTTGATGTTGATTCCGGCCGGTGCGCAGTTCTGTTTGATGAGCGCGGCATAGTCTGGGACGCCGGGTTCGTCGTCGATCGTGAGGGTCGCGGTGAAGCCATGCGGGTATCCGGCCTGAGCGAGAAGGGTCTTCGCCTGGTCGATGTCACGGGTGCGCTGTGGGATGCCCTGCGGCTGAATCGAGTAGATCGGTGACCAGAGGTGATCGTTGGCGATGGTTCCCTTGCCTTGTGTAACTCCCTGCAGCGCACCCTGGCGGTCGATACAAAGCGCGACCGCCTGACGGACACGCACATCGTTGAACGGCTTCTGTGTGACCTGCATGTTCAGCGCCAGGTAACCCGCCGACGGGCCGGCGATCACGTTCACACTCGGGTTCCGGTACAGGGAGCTGTCGACGTCGATCGCCATGTCCACGGCCCCGCCGGTCAGGGCGAGCGCCTCGGCCTTCGGGTCGGAATAGTAGGTGATGTCGATCTGTGCCAGATACGGCTTCTGTCCCCAGTAGTCGTTGCGCAACTTCAGGGACGCGCGCTGCGCCGCCTGATAGCTGGTGAGCGTGTACGGGCCGGTGCCGACCGGATTCTTCAGCCAGTCGCCGGAGTAGTTCGCGGGCAGAATCACGGTGTTGAAGTTCGCCGGTGACACCAGATAGGGGAAGTCCGCATACGGGCGGTCCAAATGGAACACGACCGTGTCGTCACCGGCTGCTTGCACCTTGCCCTGGCCCAGGGTGCCCTCGAAGTTCGTCAGGGCACCGGAGCTGTTCTTCGGATCGAGCACCCGGTTGAACGAGGCGACGACATCCCGGGCGGTCATCGTCTGGCCGGTGTTGAACTTCACCCCCTGACGGAGGGTGAAGGTCCAATTCTGCGCGTTCGCGTCACTCTTCCAGCTGGCCGCAAGCTCCGGCTCGAGCGTCGACTTGGGCCCGACCACGTTGACCAGATACTGCGCGACCTGCTGCACCACGATGATCGACGACCCGTCCGCCATCGTGATCGGGTCGACCGCGGTCGACGGCTTGCCCGCGCCGACCCGGAGTGTCCCGCCGGGGACGGGCGTGGAGTCTCCGGACGAGCCGGATCCTCCACCGGCACCACTACAGCCCGCAAGAGCGAGCGCGGCAACGGCGATCGCGCCCACAGCGGCGCGCACGCCGTACAGAGGTCGCCGACGTCGCGGCGCGGGCGAGACTGCCTCTGGGGTATGGGGTTGCTGGTTCACATTTCTCCTCGCTGAGGCAGTAGAGGTTGTTGCGTCCAGTCCGTGCCGCTGGGTGCACAACGAACCAGGTACGGGTGTCCACGTCCCCCGGTGATGCATCGAAGGCTAGTCTGGGCTACCGTTGCGCGGTAGGTTATGCCACAGAGCGGTAGCAAGCAAGCAGATGACGGCATAACCGATTCAGAGGACGGACTAATGACAAAGGACGCGGATCCGGGCATTCGCACCCTGGACCGAAGCTTGAGCTTGCTCAGCTTTGTGGTGAACGCCGAGACTCCGCAGACTCTCGCCGAGATCGCAGCACAGTCGGGCCTACCCTTGAGTACGGTAGCGCGGCTGCTGAAAGGCCTGGAGGCGGCGAACTTCATCGATCGCGACTCCAGCGGGCGCTACATCACAGGGTTGACGTTCCTGCGTCTCGCCGCCGTTGCGATCAACTCCTCGCCCTGGCTGCGAATCGCGGAGCGCCATCTGCGCGGGCTCGCGTCGTCCACAGGTGAGTCTGCCTACATGGCCGTGCTGGACGAGACCGGAGAGAACGCCGTCTATGTGCTACGTGCGCCCAGCCCGAACCCCATCCGTCACTGGACCTCCTCGGGCCGCCCCGAACCCGTCGACCGTACCGCTATGGGTGCCGCTCTCCTCAGCAACGTCGGCCCTGAGGGTTACGTCGCCGTCGAAGGCGCAGTCACGCCCGATGTCACTGCGATCGCTGCGCCATTGTACGGATCCGACGGTAGCGTCCGCGCCGCCATCGCCGTCATCGGCCCGAGCTACCGGATCACGCCGGAGCAGGTGACCGTTCTCGGGGTCGCCGTTAAAGAACTCGCCGACCTTCTTTCCAAGGACGTGGACCGTTTGGTCCATCAAGGCGTCTAACCGACACGAACCGGATAGGACCATTCACCGCATGTCTAGCCTCCCTCCCGCCCCCGGCGCCCCGGTCACGCCGTCCAAAGTCGACGCGCTGCGTGAGCGCGCGCACGCCACGCTGGCAGGCCTGGCCGTCGGCGACGCGCTCGGCATGCCCACGCAGATGCTGCCGCGCAAGACCGTGGTTCGCCTGTTCCCCACGTTGACCGGGTTCGAGCCGGGCCCCCAGGAGAACCCGATCAGCCCTGGGCGGCCGGCCGGCGAGTACACCGACGACACACAGCAGGCGTTGATGCTGGCCCAGTTGCTCGTCGAAGGCCACGGCCGCATCGATGCCCACCGCTTCGTCGAGATGCTGGCCGCCTGGGCCAAGGAGGCTGAGATGAACGGGACCGAGCAGCTCGGCCCGTCATCCCGCAAGGCGATCGACGCGATCTTGAACGGTGCGGCCATCGACGATGCCGGCAGCTACGGCGCCACAAACGGTGCTTCGATGCGCATCGCTCCCATCGGCATCGCCTTCCGCGCCGATGATCTCGAGACCTTGATCGACCAGGTGCAGGAAGCGTGTGCGCCGACGCACAACACCGGCGTCGCCATCGCCGGCGCGTCAGCGGTGGCCGCCGCCATCTCCTACCGCCTGGAGGGGTGCTCCTTCGACGAGGCGCTGCAGGTCGCACTGGCCGCGGCCGAAGCCGGCGCGGAGCGGGGCCACCACTTCAACGGCTCCGATGTCGGAGAACGGATCAAGTGGGCCGTCGACTACGTCGCCGACCTCACCGTCGATCAGGTCATCGACCGCGTGTCTCGGCTTGTCGGCACAGGCGTGCAAACCCAGGAGACGGTCGCCGCGGCCTTCGCACTTGCCTCCCGATGGCCGAACGACCCCTGGCAGGCTTGCCTCGCCGCCGCCCAGCTCGGCGGCGACACCGACACCGTCAGTGCGATCACCGGCGCGATCACCGGCGCCGGTGTGACTCCAGAGGCGTTCCCCGATGGCGCCCTGGCCCACCTCGAGACGGTCAACAACGTAAATCTGCGGAAGATATCCGACTCCCTCGTGGATCTCCGCCTCGCAACCGTGAACCGATGACGACCACCGCGACGTTTCCGTCCTTCCCGATCAGCAGACTCGTCCGGGTCGGCAGTGCGATCGTGGACATCCTGCTCTACGTCGACCACTTGCCCACACGGGGCGGCGACGTCATCTCCTCGAGTTACCTGCACGCCACAGGAGCCGGATTCAACGTACTCGTTGGCGCGCGGCGCCTCGGCCTGCCCGCCGCGTACGGCGGCTTGATCGGCGACGGCCCGCACGGAGTGAAGATCGCCGCCGATATGGACGAGGTCGGTATTCACCGGCTTCTTCCGGTTCGTTGTGGCCAAGACAGCGGCTTCTGCGTCGGTTTCATCGAGCCCGACGGGGAGAGAACCTTCGCGACGATGCCCGGTGTGGACGCCACCATCGGGACCAACGATCTCGCTATGTTGCCGATCGCGGCCGGCGACGCCGTCTGCGTGTCCGGCTACGACCTCTGCTATCCCGTGTCCGGCGAGTCGATAGCCTCGTGGGTCGGAACCCTCCCGCCGACCACGTTCCTTGTCTTCGACCCAGGCCCGCTCGTGTCCAGCATCCCCCGGGACCGGTTGTCCCGCATCCTCAACCGGGTCGACATCCTGAGCGCGAACATGGCCGAAGCAGCAGCCCTCACCGGGCTCGACGAGCCGGCTGCCGCCGCGGTAGCGCTGGCAGCCCGAGGCGTCGCGGTCATCGTCCGTGCCGGCGCCAGCGGTGCCTGGATCGCCTCCGGCACCGAGGTCGCCCACGCGCCGGCCCGGAGGACAACCGTTGTGGACACCACCGGGGCCGGCGACTCGCACCTTGCGACGCTCGTCGCCCGTCTCGCGGTCGGAGATGACCTCTACCGAGCCGCCCATTGGGCCAACGTCGCCGCGTCGCTCAACGTCGAGCGACGCGGCCCCAGTGCCAAGCCCACCATGAACGAGATCGTCGACGCGGCAACCCGGACACCGGAATTCACCTGGCTGGTCGCCGGCCGAGGGGATCAACCGCTGTCATGATCGACTCGAACGACAGGCCCGCGTACTGGCTGGAGCAACTCGTCCATCGCCCACAGCGGCGCCTCGACATCTGTGTGCAGGTCTTCGCCTCGGCGATCGCCGCCTACAGGGCACCCTATGAGGCGTATGACCCGGACCTGGCACAAGTGTGGCCGGACTCGTACTCACGGCCGGTACTCGAACGCCTGTCGAGCTTGCTACCCCGGATAAGTGAAGCGGAGTTCAACTATCAGGCCCCGGTGAGCTTCCGTGTCGTGCCCCGTGTCCTCATGAGCGCCAATCGCCTGGTATCCCGCGCATCCACGCTCGCGACCTCGATCGGGGCCCCGACGCGGCCTGTGCCGCCCTCGATGGTGACTCCTGTCCTGGACCAATATGTTGCCCTGTGGGCAGACCTCGCCCTGCTCGCCGACAAGATGCATGCCGCCTTGCCGCGTGAGGGCGGCAACCCGTCTCCCCTGCTGCACGAATCCGCCCTCGCCGTCGACCAGGCCCGCGGCCGGGCGCGCCGTACCCCCATGGTCCTGCACTACCGCCCCGAGTCCATCCTCCCCGACATCCCCGACGCGAAAGCTCAGGCGGCGCACGCCGCCGAAGCCGCGGGCCGGGACGCCGGCAGAGCGTTCGCCTGCCTCGCGATCGGGGCCCTCGCCGCAGCCAACACCGACGATCGCGAGAACCCGTTGCAGCCACTCCACGACCGAGTGCGGGCCCTCCTGAAACGCTTCAACCACGTTGAGGCTGCCCGTGAGCTCGCGGACGATTTCGAGTCCGAGATATCGCAACCGGAGGAAGCGTGACCCTCACCCTGCGCGGCAAGGAGAGCTTCTCCCTGGAGTCCTTCGAGGCGGTAGCGTTCCATGGAGAGTCCGTCACGCTCAGCGAAGAAGCGCGGCAGTCGATCACCCGGGGCCACGAGGCATTCCAGCGCTTCCTGGAGCAGAACGCAGGGAAGTTCATCTACAGCGTCACCAGCGGCAGCGGACCCGACGCCAAAAAGCAGTACTCCCTCGACGAGGCCCGTGCCCGGCTGGCGACGCAACCGTGGGCCAAGCTGTCCTTCGGAGGCCCCGACCTTCCCAGCTATGTGTCCCGCGGCACGATCTTCTGCCAGCTCGCGATCCTGATCGAAGGCCACACCGCGATGGATCCCCGCAAGGCGGAAGCCATCGCGCGAATGCTCGACGGCGACGTTCCCAGCCTGCCCGAGCGAGGACTCACCGCCGGCGGCGAGCTGATGTCGCTGTTCACCTTGTTCAGCCACCTCACCCTCCAACCCGATCACGGGCTCGGAGCGGGCAACGGCGATAACGGATCTCCCCTGAGCGCAGCGATGGCGGCCTGTGCCGCGATCTTGTCACCGCGGCGGCTCGCCTTCGTGGAGCGAGTCCTGGCCCTGCTGCTCACCGCGCTCGGCTGCACCGATCTCGCCGCGGCCGCGGCCACACAGAGGCACTGGGATGACGCGGACGAAACGGGCGCGCGGCGATTCGCCGAACTGGGCGGCGAGCCGTCCGGGCCTAATTCGCCGTCCGCGCTTGAACTGTTCGCTTCCGTCTTCTATCTCGTGAGCGCCGCACGACGCGCCGTCGCCAACCTCCAGGAGATCGCTGAACTGTGCATGCACGAGCGCGGTTCCAACCCCTCGTATCTGCCCCCGTCCCCCCGTCACCCGTTCGGGCGCGTGATTTCCCACGGCGGGTACCACAACGCGCTTGTCGCACCAGCGCTCGACGAGATGGCAACAGCATGGACCAATCTGGGATCGATGCTGCACCTGTTGATCATCCGGGCTCATCAAGGGTGGGCGTCGGGACTGCCCGACAGGCTTCTTCCGCCCGGAACCAACTACGTGACCGGGAGTTCCACAACATATCTTGAATACGTACCCAACGACTTCGTCGCTGAAATGCAACGTCTCGCCCAGCCCACTCTTCTTAATCCGTGGGAGCTAGCGGCATCCACACAGGACGACGTCGGCATCCCCGCTCCACTTGCGTTCAGGATGGAGCGCCAGGTCGCCGCCTGCTTTGACGCAACCGTGGTCACCGCCGCCGTCACGGCCTCTCAAGCACTGTCATTGGGGAATACGCCCCTTGAGCGCGAACAGGGTGCGCTGCTCGATGCAATCCGAAAGCTATTTCCCGTGGTATCCAGCCTCCGCAATCTCGGCGACGAGCAAGCGAAAGCACTGGCATCGATGTCGGCCGCCATCGAAGCGGGCGAAGGCCCATTGGCGCCCTACACCATCCGGCAAACCACACCCTCATCTAGGCTCCCTTGACATCCGATCGCTAACCCAACAATCCACAGCAGCCCCTCGATAAGGGCAACAGGCGACGTCCCCCCTTTTGAACCTGTCGGTGCCGAAAAACTCGCTGCTGCTCCGCCATGCGGAAGGCAAGGGACCCGGCGAGCCGCTCTTCTCTCGTTTCACCGCGGAGACGCACAGCGTCGCTGGTCATGCCACTGCCTTGAATTCCGAGGCCGGGGGCGCGATCGCCGGTGGCAGTGCCGGCCCCGGCAATGCCAGCCGCAGGACACGCTTCCAGACCGAGCCCGCCTGCCGGGCGAGTGACCCGGATGTGTAGGGAAGGCCGAACCTCACGCACAGCGCGCGGACCCGCGGGGCGATCTCGGCGTAGCGGTTGCTCGGCAGGTCGGGGAACAGGTGATGTTCGATCTGGTGGCTCAGATTACCGCTCATGATGTGGAAGATGCGGCTGCCCTCGATGTTGCATGAGCCCAGAAGCTGGCGGACGTACCACTCCCCTCGCGTCTCGCCCTCGAGCCGGTCCTCGGTGAATATTTCGGCGCCCTCAGGGAAGTGGCCGCAGAAAATGATGGTGTGGGCCCAAACGTTGCGGGTCAGGTTCGCGCTCAGGTTGCCGAGCAGGGTGGGCAGGAAGGCCGGACCGGCGAGCAGCGGAAAGGCGACGTAGTCCTTGACGACCTGGCGCCGCGCCTTTCCCGCCACCGCCCGTAGCTGGGCCAGCGCCTCTTTCAAACTCTTCTCCCCGGACGGGATCCGCTCCAATTCGAGGTCGTATATCGCGATGCCGTACTCGAAGAAGAGCGCCAGCAACGCGTTGTAGAACGGCTGGGCGAGGTAAACCGGGTGCCATCGCTGCTCGGGGCTGATCCGCAACATCGAATAGCCGATATCGCGATCCTTGCCTAGCACGTTCGTCCAGGTGTGGTGGACAAAGTTGTGGGAGTGCTTCCACTGGCCGGCCGGGGAGGCGATGTCCCACTCCCACGTCGTCGAATGGATCTTCGGATCGCGCATCCAGTCCCACTGCCCGTGCAGGACGTTGTGGCCGATCTCCATGTTCTCCAGGATCTTCGCGGTGGCGAGTGCGGCGGTTCCGGCGATCCACGCAGGCGGCAGCCAGGAGGCGCACAGCAGCGCCCGGCCGGCGAGTTCCAGCTTGCGCTGTGTCACAACGAGACCGCGGATGTACCGCGCGTCCCGCTCGCCCAGACTAGCGAGCACCTCATCGCGTATTTTGTCGAGTTCTCGGCCGAACTCTTCGACCTCGGCCGGGGTGAGACGGGATGCGCCAGGCATGTGTGTTCCTCTCAGAGTTCGATCTCGACGGGGCCGGCGGCGGCCGACACGCAGGTCTGGATCAGGTCGCCCTCGTCACCGTGAACCTGGCCGGTGCGCAGGTCGAGCACCCGCCCCGAGCGAAGCCGGACGACGCAGCTGTAACAGATGCCCATGCGGCAGCCACTGGGCATGACGACCCCCGCGTCCTCGCCGACGGTCAGCAACGGGGTTACGCCGCCGGCGTCCAATTCCCGGCCGCTCCTGCTGAAACGCACACGGCCGCCCTCACCGTCGGCGGCCGGGAGCATAGGGCGGAAATGTTCGACGTGCAGCCGATCGGGTGGCCCGGCCCACTGCGCCGCGATCTCGTCGAGCATGGCGGTCGGCCCGCAGGCCCAGACGCTGCGTTCCGCCCAGTCCGGGCACAGGCCGTCCAGATCCGCCAGCCGGAGCCGCCCTCCGGTCCGCGTGTGCCGCTCGTGCAGCCGCAGATGCGGGGATCGCGCGGCCAACTCCCGAAGCCGCCCTCCGAAGATCACCTTCTCGGCCGTGGGCGCCGAGTGCACCAGCACCACGTCGGATGCCGTACCCGGAAATGGCGCGTCAGGGGCGGAGCCCGTCCACGTTGCCTCTCCACGGCCACCGCCCATCGGCTCCGCGCCGGTCAGCGGGTCACTCAGCATCGCCATCACCGGGGTGATGCCACTGCCGGCGGTCAGGAACAGCAGACGCGGTGGTGGCGGCACCGGGAGGACGAACTCGCCCTCTGGCCGGCCCAGCCTGATCACCGTCCCGGAAGGTGTGTGCCGTACGAGATGGTCCGAGACGAGCCCGCCCGGCACGGCCTTCACTGTAATGGTGACGCAGCCATCAGGCCTTCCCGGGGGTGATGACAGCGAATAGGCGCGCCAATGGCGCCGTCCCTGGATGTCCACGCCGACCCGCATCCATTGACCAGAGCGATGCGGGGTCCACCCCCGGCCTGGGCGGATCACCAGGGTCGCCGCATCAGCGGTCTCGTACTGCACCGCCTCGACACGGCCGCACAGCTCCTCCGTGGACCAGAACGGGTTGATGAGCCCGAGGTAGTCCCCGGGAAGCAACGGTGTCGTCAGCCACCGGGCCGCCAACGCCAACCGGCGCAGGACCGTCGGCCTGGATGGCGCTATGCGGTATGCGGTCACGTCCGGAACGGTCAAGGAGCCTTCCCTCCGAGAGCGGTACACGAGCCACGGCATTGGCGCCCGGGCCCGAACCTCGTCTTACAGATCGCTCATCGTCTTCGATCCTCAGCCAAGCGCCGCGTGCGGCGCACAAGTCCCTTGCGGCCGGCACCGATGGCCTCATCATCACTCGACAATCGGGACGTCGATGGGGTCGTGGTACCCGTCGTGCAGGTCGAGCACGCTGGGTGACGTGCCCAGGATGGCTCAGGAAGCGGTTCAGGCCTGGTAATGGCTTCTGCCGACGGGACGTGGGCGGGTGGAAGCCGCCCCAGCCCCGCCTGCTCGGCGTGGAGCCCACGCGGAGACTCCGAAGATGACGTCGCCAGCTCCTTGCGCATCCACGCACACAGACGCGGCCTACGTCTGTCCGAGGTGGCCCATGCCGTCGTCCACGGCGAGCTCGACGTCGCCGGCTGACCACGCCCTTGGCCCCGCGGTTAAAGACACGAGGGCCGGGGTCGCGCAGACGCCAATGGACGTCCCCGAGGAAACGCGCTCCGCTGCGGTCAAGCGGGCATGCTCAGGTCGGCGAAGCCAACTACGACCAGGCGCGGGAAACAGCGAGCATCCACGACCAGCACCCCGACTACCGGCAGGAGTGGAAAATCGCAGCTGCCATTTCCGGCACCGTCCGCTAAGACGCCCGTTCCGCCTCGTGACCGAGGCACGCCAGACCGTCAGGATCCCAAACGGCGGCAGGTGGATGCGGAAGCCATGTGCTTACAGCGGTCGACGCTGGGAAGGTGCCCTTGTGGATTCGGCGGAAGGGGGCCGGCCATGCCTGACAACGTCGTATTGATCATGCGGTTTCACCTGGTGAGCGGGGAAGACGTATCCCTGGTAAGCGGGGATTTCGATGGGGAACCCGAGGCGTTGGAGGCGATCGCCCGTGCCATGGATGAGCGGCGCGGCCTAGTGCTGACAAGGGCGAGATATGGCGGCGAGGGCGACGTGAACGGCGTGGTCTTCAACCTGACCAACGTCGTTTCGGTCCGGGTGTTGAAGACGGCTGGCGCCGAAGCGGGCCAGTACCTGTGATAGCGGTTACACGGGAAGCTTCGGGCCCCACCGGCAGATCCAAGCGCGGCCAGCGCCATCGTGACCGCGCCGTGCCGCAGGTCGTGCATTGGAGGACGTCCAACACTTGGCCGCGGCCTCGCGCGCGCCGGCAGCGTGTCGGACCCGCGCCGGAGACGACCACCTTTCTTCCGACGCGGGCCGACACCCGCGGGTCGCGCATGGGGACCGTCAGACTTCTTCGACGCTGCTCGGCTCGCGCCGGGACAGGTCGATGCCGAGCTCCTCCGCCGCGCGGAAGACGTCCTCGTCCGTGTCGCGCATCTCGATGGACATGCCGTCGCTGGAGAGCACCTCGACGTTGAGGCAGAGCGACTGCATTTCCTTGATGAGGACCTTGAAGGACTCGGGGATGCCCGGCTCGGGGATGTTCTCGCCCTTGACGATGGCCTCGTAGACCTTCACGCGGCCCAGCACGTCGTCGGACTTGATCGTCAGCAGCTCCTGCAGGGCGTAGGCGGCGCCGTACGCCTCCAGGGCCCACACCTCCATCTCACCGAAGCGCTGGCCGCCGAACTGCGCCTTACCGCCGAGCGGCTGCTGGGTGATCATGGAGTACGGGCCGGTCGACCTGGCGTGGATCTTGTCGTCGACCAGGTGGAGCAGCTTGAGGATGTAGATGTAGCCGACCGAGATCGGGTGCGGGAACGGCTCGCCGGAGCGGCCGTCGAACAGCCGAGCCTTGCCGCTGCGCTGCACCAGCCGATCCCCGTCACGGTTGGGGACGGTGCTGTCGAGCAGCCCGATGATCTCCTCTTCGTGGGCGCCGTCGAAGACCGGGGTGGCCATGTTGGTGCGCGGCTCGACGCTGGTCAGGCCCTTGTCGCGCAGCCGTTCGGCCCAGGCCTCCTGGATGCCGGAGATGTCCCATCCTCGGGCGGCGATCCAGCCGAGGTGAGTCTCCAGCACCTGACCGACGTTCATTCGCCCGGGCACACCCAGCGGGTTCAGGACGATGTCGACCGGCGTACCGTCCTCCAGGAACGGCATGTCCTCCACGGGGAGGATCTTGGAGATGACGCCCTTGTTGCCGTGACGCCCGGCGAGCTTGTCACCGTCGGTGATCTTACGCTTCTGCGCCACGTACACGCGGACCAGCTCGTTCACACCGGGCGGAAGCTCGTCGCCCTCCTCACGGGAGAACACCCGGACGCCGATGACCTTGCCCGACTCGCCGTGCGGCACCTTCAGCGAGGTGTCACGCACCTCACGCGCCTTCTCACCGAAGATCGCGCGCAGCAGCCGCTCCTCGGGCGTCAGCTCGGTCTCACCCTTCGGGGTGACCTTGCCGACGAGAATGTCACCGGTCGTGACCTCGGCGCCGATGCGGATGATACCGCGCTCGTCGAGGTCGGCCAGGACCTCCTCGGAGACGTTCGGGATGTCCCGGGTGATCTCCTCAGGGCCCAGCTTGGTGTCACGGGCGTCGACCTCGTGCTCCTCGATGTGGATCGAGGACAGCACGTCGTCCTGCACCAGACGCTGGGACAAGATGATCGCGTCCTCGTAGTTGTGGCCCTCCCACGGCATGAACGCCACCAGCAGGTTCTTACCGAGCGCCATCTCACCGGTGTCGGTGCAGGGACCGTCGGCGATCACCTGATTGACCTCCACCCGGTCGCCCTCGGCCACGATCGGCTTCTGGTTGAAGCAGGTGCCCTGGTTGGACCGCTTGAACTTGGCGACCCGGTAGGTGGTCCGCGTGCCGTCGTCGTTCATGACCGTGACGTAGTCGGCGGAGACCTCCTCCACCACACCCGCCTTCTCGGCGTTGATGACGTCACCGGCGTCGGTCGCGGCGCGGTACTCCATGCCGGTGCCGACCAGCGGCGCCTCACTCTTCAGCAACGGCACCGACTGACGCATCATGTTGGAGCCCATGAGCGCGCGGTTGGCGTCATCGTGCTCGAGGAACGGGATCATCGCGGTGGCAACCGACACCATCTGGCGCGGCGACACGTCGATGTAGTCGACCTCCTCGGCACGTGCGAGCTCGGTCTCGCCGCCCTTGGTGCGGACCAGGACGCGGGACTCGGCGAACGAACCGTCGAGGTTGAGCGCCGTGTTGGCCTGCGCCTTGACGTAGCGGTCTTCCTCGTCGGCGGTCAGGTAGTCGATCTGGTCGGTCACCTTCCCGTCGACGACCTTGCGGTACGGCGTCTCGACGAAACCGAAGGCATTGAGCCGGGCATAGGAGGCCAGCGAGCCGATCAGACCGATGTTCGGGCCTTCCGGGGTCTCGATCGGGCACATCCGGCCGTAGTGGGACGGGTGCACGTCACGAACCTCGAAGCCGGCCCGCTCACGGGACAGACCACCGGGGCCCAGCGCGTTCAGGCGCCGCTTGTGCGTCAGCCCCGACAGGGGGTTGGTGTGGTCCATGAACTGCGACAGCTGGGAGGTGCCGAAGAACTCCTTGATCGACGCCACCACCGGGCGGATGTTGATCAGGGTCTGCGGCGTGATCGCCTCGACGTCCTGGGTCGTCATGCGCTCGCGCACCACGCGCTCCATGCGGGCCAGGCCCAGGCGGACCTGGTTCTGGATGAGCTCGCCGACGCTGCGCAGGCGGCGGTTGCCGAAGTGGTCGATGTCGTCGACCTCGACGATGACCTCGCCGTTGGCGCCCGGCATCGAGTCCTCGCCGGCGTGCAGCCGGACGATGTACTCGATCGTGGCCACGATGTCCTCGTCGGTCAGCGTGCCCTGGGTGATGTCGGAGTCGACGCCCAGCTTCTTGTTGATCTTGTAACGACCCACCTTGGCCAGGTCGTACCGCTTCGGGTTGAAGTACAGGTTCTCCAGCAGCGTCTGGGCGGACTCCCGGGTCGGGGGCTCGCCGGGACGCAGCTTGCGGTAAATGTCGAGCAGGGCGTCGTCCTGGCCGGAGGTGTGGTCCTTCTCCAGGGTGGCCCGCATCGACTCGTACTGGCCGAAGCGCTCCAGGATCTGCTCGGTCGTCCAGCCGAGCGCCTTGAGCAGCACCGTGACGGGCTGCTTGCGCTTGCGGTCGATACGCACGCCGACGCTGTCACGCTTGTCGATCTCGAACTCGAGCCAGGCGCCACGAGACGGGATCACCTTGCAGCCGAACAGGTCCTTGTCGGAGGTCTTGTCGACCGAACGGTCGAAGTAGACACCCGGGGACCGCACCAGCTGGGAGACCACGACACGCTCGGTGCCGTTGATGATGAACGTGCCCTTCGACGTCATGAGCGGGAAGTCGCCCATGAACACCGTCTGGCTCTTGATCTCACCGGTGGTGTTATTGATGAACTCCGCCGTCACGAACATCGGGGCGGAGTAGGTCATGTCCTTGTCTTTGCACTCATCTACGGAGTACTTGGGCGGCTCGAACCTGTGATCCCGGAACGACAGGGACATGGTTCCGGAGAAGTCCTCGATGGGACTGATCTCCTCGAAGATCTCTTCGAGACCGGATTGGGCCGGAACGTCCTTGCGCCCGGCCTGGCGAGCCGCCTCGACCCGGCCCTTCCATTTCTCGTTGCCGAGCAGCCAGTCGAAGGACTCGGTCTGCAGGGCCAGAAGGTCGGGAACTTCGAGCGGCTCCTCGATACGCGCGAAAGACACGCGACGGGGACCAGCGGGCACGGCGGAGGCGTTGCGCGAGGCTGCCAACAGATGTCCTTCCGGAGAGCACGGATGGAATCGAACTGCGCGCACGCCAAACGCCCCGGGCGGAACCCAGGGGCGTCGATATACGGCGCGAGGGAGCAGCGTAACGCAAATGACAAACGCGTGTCCATACGTACTGTAAGCGTCAACCTCAGTGCCACCTTCAGCTTGCCACAGCCGGAGTGGCCTCGTCAACTTCTCCCCGGCAGCAGGCACAATGCATTGGCGGCCACTGCTCCTTCTGGAGGACGCCGAGGCGCGGGTGCCCATGCTCCAGGACTCGGGTTCCGCGCCGACGACTCGCTGAACAAGGCGGCGGACGCGCTGGGCGGCGCGGGCACGGAGGAGGAGAGAAGCGGGCCGTTCGTACGGAGCGCATTCTGGATGAACTCCTTCGCCAGATCCGCGGTCCCCGTCAGCTGCTGTCGGCCAGCAGCGTGACGAGGGTATCCGGGAGGACGGTCACGTCGTCCACATAAGGTGCCCACGAGCCCACGCTGTACGGCGAAGCCCACCAATCCGCCGTCACTCAGTGCTTGATGGCTCCTCCGAACGCCGGCAGCGACATGCCGTAACCCGCATGAGAGCACCACTACCGGTGAGCATGACCACCCGGGGTAGCGCGATCTGGGAAATCGCCGATCCCAGGGGCCTGCGCCCCTTCCGGGTCGTCGTCGGAGTGAGCAGCAGCCGAGATGGTCGCGGAATTCGCACTGTGAATCATCGGCTGCGCGTACCCGATCTGGCTCGCGGATGCTGTTCCTGTCCCCCCAAAGAGCGCCGCAATGAGCGCGGCGGGAGGAATCAGGAAGCGCCATCTCCATGCCTTGTTCATCGAAACCATCCTTGATTAACGTATAGAAATTTTGGTGCCGGCTCCGGGCCGTCGATGGTGGACGCCGCCCTGAAATGCGCGATCTCCCTCCACCTCCTTCCACGCAATGCATGACGGAGGGCTCATGTCAACATCACAAGGGCAAATATTGTTTTATTCGTAATGACTCGCGACCGAACCGGCTCCAGCTCGCGGCGGGAGCCGTCTGAGCTGTCGATCGGCTTATGGTGACGAGCCGCGCAGGGCCGTGATCCAGGACGGCGGGAGCTCATGGTGCGAGTAGCGTGGACCACGGGGGTGTGATCCATGAACGTCGGCCTTGGCCTGCCCATCAGCGATCCACCGGTTCTGCTCGATTGGGCCCGCAGCGCGGACGCCGGGCCGTTCAGCACCCTCGCCCTGCTGGATCGCCTGGTGTACGACAACCCAGAACCACTGGTGACGCTCGCCGCACTCGTGGGTGCCGCCGGCCGGATCCGCGTGCAGACCGAAGTGCTGCTCGCTCCGCTTCGCCAACCCGCGCTGATGGCCAAGCAGGTCGCCACCCTCGACCGCCTGTCCGGCGGCCGCCTCACACTCGGCATCGGGCTCGGCGCCCGGCGCGACGACTACAAGGCCGCGGGGATCGACACCCATGGCCGTGGGGCACGCCTCGACGAGATCATGACCGACATGCGCCGCATCTGGTCCGGCGAGCCGTACGGGGAGGAGATCGGGCCGATCGGCCCGGCACCCACACGCCACGGCGGCCCAGAGGTCCTGTTCGGCGCCTTCGCCCCGGCCGCCATCCAGCGCATCGCCCGCTTCGGGGACGGCCTGCTGTGCGCGTCACCCATGGCCGACATGGACCGCCTCTTCCGCGCCGCCGAGCAGGCATGGCGATCAGCCGGCCGTACCGGCCGCCCCAAACTGGTCGCCCAGCTCAACGCCGCGCTCGGCCCGGACGAGACCATCGAAGAGGCGCGCGGCCACATCCGCCGTTACTACAGCGGACCCCAGTACATGAACCTGCCCGCCAATTACACCGACACGGCCGTGCAGAGGATGCTCACCACCGCGGGCGAGGTCCGCGACGCCCTCAACCGGCTGACGGACATCGGAGCCGACGAGATTATCTTTTACTGCTGGTCCGCAGACATCGCGCAGATCGACCGCTTCGCCGAGACGCTCGCATAGCCGGACACGTCCGCGATACGAGAGCGACCTGCTCAACATCCCGCCCGAGCGCCAAAACCAGCCCATCAACCCCGGCAGCAAGACCCACACCGGCGCGTGCACCAGGCTGACGCCGACGTCCTGCGAGGTCCGCCCGCCGAACCAGGGTCCGCGTTTCCCGCGACCCGCACCGGCTCGCTCCGTGGACAACACCGGCGAGGCATTCGTGCGGTGATGGCTACGGCGGACGTGTGGCACGACTGCCGACCAGCGGTTGGCTGAGCGAGTGTGCCCGGAATTGAACGAGGCGGCTCCTCTGATCTGCGCCACGCGGCATTCCGGTTTACTGATGGGCTGGTTTTGTGCATGTCCCGCTCGTTGGGAGGGGTGACAATCTCCTGTGGTGGCGTTTAGGTTTACTCCGTTCAACGCACCGCCTGGTCGGCCCGCCGGTATGGGCCGATGTCGGCGGTTGCGGGTTCTACCGGTTATTCACAACGTGTCTTTGTCCCGTGAGGAGCACATCATGACTGTTACACGGGTGGTGTCCCGTGACGAGTGGCTGGCGGCCCGGCTGAAGCTGCTGGCACAGGAGAAGGAAGTCACGCGAATGCAGGACGCGGTCACCGCAGGTCGCAGCGAGCTGCCGATGGTCCGGATCGACAAGGAGTACACGTTCGAAGGCCCTGCGGGCAAAGCGCGTCTGGTCGACCTGTTCGAGGGCCGCCGCCAGCTCATCGTCTACCACTTCATGTTCGATCCGAGCTGGGAGGGCGGCTGCCCGAGCTGCTCGTTCGCGGTCGACAACGTGGGTCGTTTGGGCCACCTGCATGCCAGTGACACCACGTTCGTACTCGTCTCCCGCGCGCCGTTGACGAAGATCGAGACGTTCCGGGCGCGAATGGGGTGGACGATCCCGTGGTACTCCTCGGCCGGAACCGACTTCAACTACGACTTCCACGTCACCAATGACGAGTCCGTCGCACCCGTCGAATATAACTACAAGGACAAGGCGACGCTGGAACGCGAGGGCATCGCGTTCCTGGGCGAGGGCGACGCGCACGGCATGAGCGTCTTCTTCCGGGAAGATGACACCGTCTTACACACCTATTCAACATACGGGCGCGGCCCCGAGGTCTTGTTGAGCACGTACCACTATCTGGACCTGACACCGCTCGGCCGGCAGCGCTATGTCACCGAGTTCCCCTACCACGACCAGTACGCCGATGAGGCGGGACATTCGCACCACGACCCGGAGTGTCACTGAGCGATCGAGTCGATCTTCCCGCGGTGTACACGGACCGTGACCGGATCCCATCGATCAGCCGCCTCGCCCGCCCACGTCAGCGGGCGGGCGGCCGGCAGGGAGCTGCCACGGTCACGGCCGCGTCAGCTCGGTCCCTGGGACCGTCAGCGACTCGTAAGCCATCGGTCAGTGCGGTCCACGAACCTCGGCTCGTCAAGGTGGACGACCCGAGGGGACTGCGACATGAAGAGCAAGTGCATCCTGATCTCCGGTGCGAGCATCGCCGGTCCGGCGCTGGCGTACTGGCTGCACCAGTACGGGTTCGACGTGACGGTGGTCGAACGGGCGGAGACCCTGCGTGAGGGCGGTCAGGCCGTGGACTTCCGCGGCGAGGCGCACCTGACGATGCTGAAGCGGATGGGGATCCTGGATGACATCAAGCGCCACCGAACCCCGCCTGGGCCGCTCATCCTGCTCGACGCTCACGGTGCCGAGCAGGCGCGCCTGCCGGCTTCGTTCACCGGCGGCGAGGTGGAGATCGCTCGCGGCGACCTGAGCCGGCTCCTGTACGAGCGCACCCGCGACAAGGTCGAGTACCTCTTCGGCGACTCCATCGCGTCCATGGTCGAGACCTCCACAGGGGTGGACGTGGCCTTCGAGCGCGGCGCTCCCCGAACCTTCGACCTGGTCATCGGCGCTGACGGGCTGCACTCCAACGTCCGGCGGCTGGCCTTCGGCGACGAGTCGCGGTTCGTGAAATCCTCCGGCTATTACGTGGCGCTGTTCAGCGCGCCCAACCACCTCGGGCTCCACGCCGAGTCGGTGCTCTACAGCGAGCCGGGGCGGGGCATGCTCGTGTACGGCACGCGGGACGGCGAGGCCAACGCCATGTGCGTCTTCGCCGCCGAGCCCCTCGACTACCACCGGCGCGACGTCGCCACGCAGAAGCGGATCGTGGCCGAGGTTTTCGCCGGGATGGGCTGGCAAAGCGCGAATCTCGTGGCCGCGCTCCCGGACGCGCGCGAGTTCTACTTCGACACGATCGGCTTGGTCCAGATGGACCACTACACCAAGGGACGCGTGGCACTGCTCGGCGACGCCGGGTACGGCGCGACTACCGGCGGCATGGGTGCCGGAATGGCCATGATCTCCTCGTACGTGCTGGCCGGGGAGTTGGCGGCGGCCAGCGGCGACCACTCCGTGGCCTTCCCGCAGTATGAGCAGCAGATCCGCGGTTACGCGAAAGCGTGCCAGCGGGTAGCGGCCGGTGTGGGGCCGTTCTTCGCCCCGTCCACCGCGAAGAAGATCCAGCGACGCGGCACGATCTACAAGATTCTCGCCTCCCGGCTCTTCGTGGGCGTCCTCAACAGGATGACGACCAGCGCCGCGAATCACATCACGCTCAAGCACTACGTCGGGGGCGCCAGAACAGGCGCGTAGGCCTTCATGGCCACTTCGCGACGCTCGAATCAATGGTCAAGGGCGTGCGGTTGCTCGCATCGCCGGCTCTCGGGCGCTGAGAGGTGCGGGTTCGCGGCGAAGGCTGTCGCGGATCAGTGTGTCGAGTCGTTGCCAGGCAGGGGATGAGGCGTTGACGGCGTCTTGGATCAGGCCGGGGATCTCCGAGGCGGTCGCCTGTCCGGGGAGGTCACCGGTTCCGTATCGATCCGTGGTCGCGCCGACGATGCGTCGCGCGAGGTCGGCCAGGGAGGGGTCCCGCGGGTCGAGGTCGTAGGCGTGGTCGTAGTCGAGGTAGAGCTGCCGGAGGGTGGGGTCGGTCAGTGCCTGGGCCTGGTCTCGGAAGAGTTCGTGCGCGATGTCCGGGTGGGTGGCGAAGACGAGGATCCACAGGTCGCTCTCCATCGCGACCCATCGCTCGCTGAAGCCGAGCGCGCCCAGCCGCTGGAGGTGGCGGTCGACCTTGGTGGGAAGGAGCCGGGTGTGGCCGGAGGCGAGCTCCCGTAGCCGCCGTTGGGTGTGGCGCAGGCTTCGGATACGGGTGGTGAGGTCGCCGTCGATCTGAGTGAGGGCGCCTCGGAAGGCTTCGTCCGGCGCGTCCTTGAGAGTCAGGATTTTGGCCAGCGGGACTCCGGCTTCGGCCAGGGTGCGGATCTTGATCAGCTCGATGGCGTCTTGGGCGGTGTAGCGACGGTAACCGGAGGCGTCGCGGTCGGGCTCGGGCAGGAGTCCCTTGTCGTGGTAGACGCGGATGGTCTTGGTCGACACGCCGACGTACCGGGCGAGTTGTCCGATGGTGAGCACGACCCATGCTCTCGCACTTGACCTTGCCCTAAGGGAAAGGTTGGAGCATATGCGGCATGACAAACTTCAACGCCGATCGTGACACTCTGCGCGCACTGGCCGACGAAGGCAACGAGAAGGCCTTGGACCGGCTGGCCGACCTCGCCGAGGCACGCGGTGACCTCGACGAACTGCACGACCTGCTGGACGAGGGCTGCCAGCACGCAGGGCGGTTGCTGACCCGCCGGGCGGTCGCTGTCGGTGACCTGCGGGAGCTGCAGCGGCTCTCGGACGCCGGGTGTGAGGAGGCCGGCGACGAGCTCGATCGGCTGCTCGCCGGCCCGGCGAAGGACACGCCGTGACAGTGGCTGCACCGACGATGTCGATCGAGGCGCGGGCTTGCGGACGCCATCGTGCGGCCGTGACTCAAGCGCCGTCAGGAAAGAGCCAGCACCTCGAACACGGTCTGCACCACGCCGGCGATTCCCACAGCGGCAAGGGCAGAGGTCATCATGTTAAAACAGATGGCCATGACGCAGCCTTGACCACCACCCATCCGACCAACATAGGACCGCCCCTGAGGTCCGAGCCCGCGCCAGATCGTATGAGGTTCGAAGAACAAAAACAGGATGGCTCCGATCTCACCAACTGTGAAAAGCCAGAACCAGGCCCACCGGTTGCCGAGGCGGGGCCGCGCTGTACCGAGCATAATCACGAGAGCAGCAAGCCAAGCGATCTTCACCAGCCAGCTCACGCGGGGAACGGGAACGTGAAACGGCCAATCAGGAAACAGTCCCTCGTTGCGCCTCGAAATCCGCCGTACGACCGGATCTGAACCCGCTGTGCTGAGATCGTGAATCAAATCGTTCTTCTTGTAGGTCAGCTGCCATGGCTCTTTCACGTGGTACCAAAAGAGTGGACTGGTGGACCAACGCAAGTCCTCCAGGCAATCGCCATCGTTTTCGTAGATCACGTACGTGACCTCCCCGGCGCGCAGCGCGGCCTGGAAATTCGCGGCAGAGCGCTCCAGAGAAGTCGCGCTGAGAACGGTTACGAGACCACCCCACAGCAGCACGACCAGGAGACATACACGCACCCAGAGGCCCGCCATCCGGTATCCATCCCGAAGGACCAGCTTTTCCTCGTGCATCCGCACGTGTCTCCAAGTCATGTCGTCCGTTTGTGGCCTCAGTAAGGATTCTGCTCACAACCAGCGCAGAATGAGATGCGATCATCTGTATTGGGCCCCGCAAGATGGCCGGTTCATGCTCCTGCCCGCGGTCAGTCCATCCGGCGGGCGATCACGCGCGCCGCGGTCGGTCATCTCCGGCGGAGATAAGCATCATCGCCAGCCATCGCCGCGAAGAGGGATTCCTCGGCCGTGACCGTTTGCTTGTATCGGCATGAGCACCCAGAAAGACGGCTTGCCACCGCGAACCCGATTCCGCCCGAGCCGCGGCCGCGGTCCCGTCCCAGAGAAGGCCCCCCTCGCCGTTCCCGTCGAACCACAGTTCCCGGACCGATCCCTACCTCCGCGTGAGGCACCGGGCGTGCCGGGATGGCTGGTCGCGCTGCTGGCCGTGGCCACTGGCATGACGGTCGCCAACCTGTATTACGCCCAGCCCCTGCTGCCCTCGATGCGGGATGTCTTTCACATCAGCACGGCCACGGCCGGCCTGCTCATCACGGTCACCCAGGTCGGCTATGTGACGGGCATGCTCTTCCTGGTCCCGCTCGGCGACCGGCTCGAGAAACGCCGGCTGGTCACCGGCCTGCTGGCGGTCACCACCGCCGCCCTGGCGGTGGCGGGTGTCGCGACAAGCTTTCCCATGCTCCTGATCGCCTCTCTGATCAGCGGGTCCACCTCGGTCGTCGCCCAGATCCTCGTGCCGTTCGCGGCGAGTTTGGCTCCCGACCACGCTAGAGGCCGCATCGTCGGCCGGGTGATGAGCGGACTGTTGACCGGCATCCTGCTCTCACGGACTCTCAGCAGCCTGGTCTCCGACATCGCGGGCTGGCGCGTGGTCTACCTCGGCTCCGCCGTACTGATGGCCCTGCTCGGCCTGGCCCTGCGATCAGCTCTGCCGCAGCACGCCCCCACCACCGACATCACCTACACGCACGTCCTGCACTCGACCTTCCGGCTGGTGCGCACCCACCCCGCCCTGCTGCGCCGAGGCCTGTACCAGGCGGCCATGTTCGGTGCGTTCAGCGCCTTCTGGACCACCGTGTCCTTCGTCCTCACCGGCCCCCCTTTCAGCTACTCCCCCATCGGGGTCGGGATCTTCGCGCTCGTCGGGGCAGCAGGAGCGGCCGTGGCACCGCTCGCCGGACACTGGGCCGACCGCAAGCTGGTACGCCCGATGACCGGCATCGCCTTCGCCGTCGCGGCAGCCGCCTTCGCACTCGCAGGCTTCGGGCAGCACAACATCATCCTGATCGCACTCGCGGCCGTCCTGATCGACGTGGCCGTGCAGACCACCCTCATCCTCGGCCAGCACACCATCTACCAGCTCGACCCCACCGCACGTGCCAGGCTCAACAGCGCCTTCATCGCCATCTTCTTCGTCGGCGGCGCGCTCGGATCACAGGTCGGCTCCATCGCCTACCACGCCGGCGGCTGGATCGCGGTGGCCGCCGTCGGCGCCGCCCTTCCCCTGCTCGCCCTGATCTACTGGACCTCGGAACGCCGAGCGCTCAGGTGATGTGCCGCATCAGTGCTGTCACCGCAGGGGATTCCTGCCCCCCGGGCCTGACCACCATGATGTTCCAGCTCGGCGCGTGCTCGGTGAACCGGCGCACGACCAGGTCGGGGAAGCGCGCGGCGATCGACACCGGCATGACGCACACTCCGAGATCGTGCCGGACCAGTTCGGACGCCGCGACGATGTCGTTCACCTCGAAGGTGGTGCCGCGCTCGATGAGGGCGGCACGGAAGGCCCGGTCGACCGCGTACCGGATGGCCCAGCCGGGCGTGAAGTCGACCATGGGGAGATCGGCGATCTGGGCGAACGTCACCCGGTCCTCTTCGGCGAACACCCTCGCGGGTGAAGCCACAAGGACCATCTCCTCGCGAGACAGCAACCGAGTCACCAGGCCACGCTGCTGCTGCTGGTCCAGCGCGACCACGGCCAGGTCCACCGAGCCGTCACGCAACGCCTGCCGGATGTCGGCCACAGCGGCCTGCCGCAGGCGGACCACCACTCCGGGATGCTCCGCCCGCAGAGCGGCCAGAGCGCGATGCAAACCAGCCCAGACCCCCTGCATGATTCCGACGGTGATCACCCCTCGCAACTGGCCACGCACGGCGTCCATAGCCTCCCTGGCCTGCTCCGCCGCTCTCAGCGCTGTGCGGGCCGCCGAGACGAACACCTCGCCTGCAGAGGTCAGCGCCACCCTGTGTGTGGTCCGGTCGAACAGCCGCACCCCCAGTTCCTTTTCCAGACCGCGCACCGTACCGGATACCGCTGACTGCACCACGTGCAGACGTCGCGCCGCCGCCGTGAACCCCCCTTCCTCGGCGACCGCAACGACGACCTCCATCTGCCGTAACTCCATCGCACTCTCCCTCATCCGGTGAGAGCCCAGGGTGATCATCTCCCGATGAGCTCAGCGCAGGAGTCAATCATCGCAATTCGACGAAGGACGGCCGAGAACCGCTACTGACGGTTCAGACCCCACGGACGGGCGCGGACGACAAGGGTCAGCCTGCGGCAGGTGCCGGGCGGTGAGATGCGACGGCTGCTTCGGGGCCGGCGCGGGATCACAGGAGTGCGCGGCGCAGCGCGGCGACGCGTTCGGCGGCGGGTGTCAGGTGGCGGTCGTCGAGCATCGGGCACAGCAGGAGCTGGAAGGCGAGGGCCGGGCCGCCTCCTCGAACAACGTCGGCGCCCACGTCCGCGCCCTTCCCTGACCCCTGTACTGCCTGCGCCACGTGATCGGCTCGCGCGGCGCAGGCCGTACACCTGGAATGGAGAACCTGTGAAACGACTCCTCGTCGGCGCGATGACCGCGGCCATGGCCATCGGCGGCGCGGTCTCGTCGCGGCCGCTCGGTCGGCCAGTGGGGCCACCCCTGGCCAGAGGCTGGTACGGCGCGGCGCCGTACGTCATGCCCTTCGACTGCCGCCGCCAGCGCCGACATGGTGGAGTCTGACCTGGTCAGCAGCGACCGGTACAGAAATTCGTCGTCCCAGGAGACGCCGAGCCCCTCAAGGAGCGGCCCGGAATGTCCAGCTGTCATAGCCGTCCTCATCGCGCGGGTTGCCCGGAAACGATATTCAGACTGAATTGATTCGCGATGGATTCGGTACGGCTCCCGCCCGCATGATCAAGATCTTCGGCCGCAACGGCCGACCGGACGAATCGCGGACATGTCCATCACCCCATGTCATCGCGATTCCCGGCCCGTGGGTGGCTCCGGGGCGCTCAGAAGCTGCTGATTCGGGTCGACGTGTAGGGAGCGAGCCGGGCTCCGACAACGTGCGTGAAGTTGACCACGTAAGTGAAGGTGCCCGGCTCCCCCTCGTGAGAGATCTGGAGAGGCACCACGCTGCCCTGCTCCATCCAGGTGACCAGTTCCTCTGCTGTAGGCATCGTGCCGTGCACACGGAGGATGAGTTCCTTTTCCTTGCCAACGCTCAGTAAGTAGAGCAGCCCGGTGGGAGCGTCCATGGTCATAGGATTCTCCTTGCGGTAAGGGCGGAACCGGTTCAGGTGGGTGTTCCCGCCAAGTCCGCGCATAGCCGGATACCAGTGGTGATGTTTCAGGGAAGCGGCGGACCTGGACGTGGTCGGGGCCGGTTTCGGTCTCGGCTGCTGGAGCGTCCTTGATCGACCAGCCTGGCTCGTACCCCCATCAGGGTTCTGACCTGGCGCTTTACCGCCCTCGGCCCCGAGATCGTCGTGATGATCTGGTCGTCCCTGATCAACCGCTGCGTCTTTCGCAAAGCATGCCAAGCTCAGGCGCCTGGTCCACACCATGCGGCAGACCGCGGCCAGCAACGACGCGCCGGCCTCCGCCTACCGCGCCGCCCGCACCCGGCTGAGCAGGTTCGAGGAGGGATTCGGGTTACCGGGGGTCGTAGGCGAGGTTGGGACGTAGCCAGCGCTCGACTTCGGAGAGGGGGACGCCTCGCCGGCGGGCATAGTCCTCAGCCTGATCCTGGCCGATGCGTCCCACAGTGAAGTACCGCGACGACGGGTGAGCGAAGAGCAGGCCGCTGACGCTGGCGGCGGGGGTCATCGCGAAGGATTCGGTCAGGTCCATGTCGAGCCGCTTGGCGTCGAGCAGGTCGAACAGATCCCGCTTCTGGCTGTGGTCCGGGCTCGCGGGGTAGCCGAAGGCGGGGCGGATGCCGCGGAAGCGCTCGGCGTGCAGGTCCTCGAGGGAGGGGACGGCGTCCGGCTCGTACCAGGCGCGCCGCGCCTGCAGGTGGATGTGCTCGGCGAACGCCTCGGCGAGGCGGTCGGCCAGGGCTTTGACCATGATCGCCCGGTAGTCGTCGTGTCGCGTCTCGAAGGCGTGGGCGAGATCTTCAGCACCGTGGACCGCCACGGCGAATCCGCCGACGTGATCCCCGGCCGGGGCGACGTAGTCCGCCAGGCATCGGTTGGGGCGGCCCGCGGGCTTGGCCGTCTGCTGGCGCAGCATCGGGAGGCGGAGGTCGCCGCGGTAGTCAGTGATCACGATGTCGTCGCCCTCGGAGTGGGCGGGCCAGAAGCCGTAGGCGCCTCGGGCGCGGAGGGATCCATCCGCGATGATCTGGTCGAGCAGGACGTTCGCCTCGTCGTAGAGCTCCCGGGCCGCCGGCTGGTCGAGGATCGCCGGGTACTTGCCCTTCAGTTCCCAGGCCAGGAAGAAGAACTGCCAGTCGATCATCGCGCGGAGGGCGTCGAGATCCGGCTGGACGAGGCGCACACCGGTGAAGGCGGGGACCGCCAGGTCATCGAACGGCACCTGCTCACGGTTGTCGCGAGCTTGCGCCAGAGACAGCAGGGGGCGCCGCTCTCTGGTGGCGTGCTGCTCGCGAAGGCGCTCCTGCTCGGCGCGGTTGCTCACGGCCAGTTCCTCGGCCCGGTCGGCGTCGAGCAGGTCCGCGACCACGCCGACGACGCGGGACGCGTCCAGCACGTGCACCGAGGTGCCGTCGTAGACGGGGGCGATGCGAACCGCGGTGTGCTGGCGTGACGTCGTGGCACCGCCGATCAGCAGGGGAAGCTTCAGCCCGCGGCGCTTCATCTCGGCGGCGACGGTGACCATCTCGTCCAGCGACGGGGTGATCAGCCCTGACAGGCCCACGGCGTCGGCGCCTTCGGCGATGGCCGTGTCGAGGATGACGGCGGCGGGGACCATGACACCGAGGTCGATGACCTCGTAGTTGTTGCAGCCGAGAACGACGCCCACGATGTTCTTGCCGATGTCGTGCACGTCGCCCTTGACGGTGGCGAGCACCACCTTGCCGTTGCCCCGGCTGATGTCGGCGCGGCCTTCCAGCCTCGCCCGCTCCTTGTCGGCCTCCATATAGGGCTCGAGATGGGCGACGGCGCGCTTCATCACCCGCGCGCTCTTGACCACCTGCGGCAGGAACATCTTGCCCGCGCCGAACAGGTCGCCGACGGTCTTCATGCCGTCCATCAGCGGGCCCTCGATGACGTCGAGTGGACGGGCCGCCCGCAGACGGGCTTCTTCGGTGTCGGACTCGATGAAGTCCACGATGCCGTGCACCAGCGCGTACGCCAGGCGCTGCTCGACCGGCGCCTCACGCCAGGACAGGTCCACCGTACGGCGGGTGCCCGTGCCGCTCACCGTCTCGGCGAACGTGACGAGCCGGTCGGTGGCGTCGGCGCGGCGGTCGAACAGCACGTCCTCGACGAGTTCGAGCAGGTCTGCCGGGATGTCCTCATAGACCGCGAGTTGCCCCGCGTTGACGATGCCCATGTCAAGGCCGGCGCGCACGGCGTGGAAGAGGAACGCCGAGTGCATCGCCTCGCGTACGACGTCGTTGCCGCGGAAGGAGAACGACAGGTTGGAGATGCCACCGCTGGTCCGCGCTCCGGGGCAGCGTTGCTTGATCAGCGGCAGCGCGTCGATGAACGCCTTCGCGTAGCCGTTGTGCTCGGCGATGCCGGTGGCGACCGCGAGCACGTTGGGGTCGAACACGATGTCCTCGGCGGCGAATCCGGCCCGCTGGGTGAGCAGGTCATAGGCGCGGGCGCAGATCGACACCTTGCGCTCGACGGTGTCGGCCTGTCCCTGCTCGTCGAACGCCATGACGACCACGCCCGCGCCGTAGTCGCGGATGCGCGAGGCCTGCTCCAGGAACGGGCCCTCGCCCTCCTTGAGGCTGATCGAGTTGACCACGCCCTTGCCCTGCACGCACTTGAGCCCGGCCTCCAGCACGCTCCACCGCGAACTGTCGATCATGATCGGGATGCGGGCGACCTCCGGCTCGGTCGCGATCAGGTTCAGGAACGTGGTCATGGCCTGCTCGCTGTCGAGCAGGTCGGCGTCCATGTTGACATCGAGCACGTTGGCCCCGCCGCGAACCTGCTCCAGCGCGACGTCGACGGCGGCCTGGTAGTCGCCCGACTCGACCAGGCGCCGGAAACGCGCCGACCCCGTGACGTTGGTCCGCTCCCCGATCATGACGAATCCGGTGTCCGGGCCGATCTCGAAGGGCTCCAGCCCGCTGAATCTCGTACGCGCCGAGGGCGCCGGCAGCGGGCGCGGCCGGAGGCCGGACACGGCGGCCGCGATCCGCTCGATATGCGCCGGAGTCGTCCCGCAGCACCCGCCGACGATGTTGACCATCCCTGATCCGGCGAACTCGCGGAGCAGCCGTGCGGTCTCGTCGGGTTGCTGGTCGTAGCCGCCGAACGCGTTGGGCAGCCCGGCGTTGGGATGAGACGCCGTGTAGACGCCCGCGAGCCGCGACAACTCGGCCACGTGCGGGCGCATCTCCTCCGCGCCCAGCGAGCAGTTGACGCCGACCACCAGCGGGTTGGCGTGTTCGATCGCGTTCCAGAACGCCTCGACGGTCTGCCCCGACAGCGTACGGCCGCTCAGGTCGATGAACAGCGAAATCCACAGCGGCAGGTGCGGGGCCACATCCCGCGCGGCGGCGATCGCGGCCTTCGCGTTGAGCGTGTCGAAGATCGTCTCGATCAGCAGCAGGTCGACCCCGCCCTCGGCCAGCGCCTCGATCTGCTCTGTGTACGCGGCGCGGACCTCGTCGAACGACACCGCGCGGTACGCCGGATCCTCCACCCGCGGGGACAGCGACAGCGTGACGTTCAGCGGCCCGATCGAGCCGGCGACGAAACGCCCGCCGGCCTCGTCCGCGGCCTGCCGCGCCAACTGGGCGCCCCGCAGGTTCATCTCCCGCACGAACGGCTGAAGCAGGTAGTCCGACTGGCCGATGCTCGTCGCGGTGAACGTGTTCGTCGTGGTGATGTCCGCGCCCGCCGCCAGATATCGCCGGTGCACGTCGAGCACGAGATCCGGCCGGGTCAGATTCAGCAGGTCCGGGTCACCGGTCACGTCACGCGGATGGTCGCGGAACCGGTCGCCCCGATAGTCCGCCGCGGTCAGCCCGGCGCCCTGCAGCATCGTTCCCCAGCCCCCGTCGAGCACCAGAACCCGCTGGTCCAGCAGCTCTCGCAGAGCCGGAGCCTTACCGCGACCGGCCGCGCCGGCACCGGGCGCCTCCCGGAGGGTGCCGCGTCCGTGCTCGCCGTTCGAAGACCTGTCCACTGGACCACCTTCCGTTACGGAAGGCGCCCTTGGGGAACAGTCCTGGCCGAGCGTGGCGGACCTCGGGCCCGTCGCAGCGCCTCTCGGCTTGATACCAAGGATACAAGGGCCATTCCCAGTGTCGGCTTGTCCCATCGTGCTTCAGTTGGACTCGGTGGCCTCACGCCGGCGGCCGAGCGTGCCGGGCTGGTCAGCCGCGACGAGTCCGGCCCGTCCTTCCGCCATCCGCTGATCCGCTGCCCAAGCTGGGGATCACCACCCGGGCCCAGCTCCACGCTTTCGCCGCCGACGGCTCCGAGCTGGGCTGACGGGTCGCCCCGACCTCGGCGGAGCGACGTCAGCCGGTCCTGCTCCGCTCCCGCATCCAGTCGGCGATCTCGGTGCGGGAGTGGAAGCCGAGTTTCGTCAGGATGTGTTCGATGTGGCCCTCGGCCGTGCGCTGGGCGATCGTGAGGGAGGCCGCGATGTCCTTGTTGCTCCGTCCCTCGGCGACGAGCTGGGCGATCTCCGTCTCCCGGCGGGTCAGTGGCGTGTGGCGCGCGACCCTGTCAACGGGCTCATCGACCGGCTCGGAGTCTCGGAGGGCGTACTCGAGCGCCGTCTCGAAGAGCAGCTCGGCGCCTTTCGTCAGGGCTGCGCGGAAGGCGGATTCGCCGAGCGCCTGACGGGTTCGTGCCGTACATCGGTCGTGATAGCCGGCCAGGCCGTATCCGGACAGCGGGGCGCCGATCGCCTTCCAGAGGGTCTGGAGGACTCCCAGCAGCGACGCCGCGCGTTGATATCGGCCCTCGCCGGCGGCGATCCAGGCCAGCGCCTCCAGGTTGAGCCCCATGCCCAGTGGGTCGCCGAGTGAACGGTTGAACCGCAGGCTCTCCTTCTCCAGCAGGGCCGCGCGGTGGTTGTGGCCCTGGCTCCAGACCGCGATTCCCAGCGCCATCATCGCCCACGCCCGGTGCGAGCTCTCCTCATGGGCGTCGCACAGCCTGAGGCATTCCTCGCCGAGGGAGATGGCGCGCGGCAGGTCGCCCCGGAAGGAGTGGGCGAGAGACAGGCGGATGAGGGCGAGCGCGAGGCCGACGGGGTCTTCCGCCGCGCGGTGCAGATCCACCGCCTCCTCATAGAGCGCGACCGCCGATTCGGCCTCTCTGCGGTGCATGGCGATCATCCCGGAGAAGAGCGCGACGTACGCCCGGACGGACGGCAGCCCCAGCCGTTCCCCGAGGACACGGCTCTCCTCCAGCATCCTCTCTGCGGAGGCGATGTCGGCCTGCACGATCGCCAGCCAGCTGTCGACCCACAGAGCCCGCGCTCTGACCTCGCTCGGTTCGGTCGCGGTGGCGAGCCCCCGGTCGAGCAGGCGGCGTCCCTCACCGAGGTAGTAGCTGGTGATCCAGTGATAGAGGAGGTCGCCGGCCATGTCCAGACCCGTCCGGACCTCTCGCGGGTCGGCGAAGCAGTGCTCCAGGGCCGCACGCAGGTTGGGATGCTCGACCTTCAGCCGGGTGGCCCAGGCCACCTGTGAGGCGCCGAAGACCCGCTCGCGCCCCTCGGCCGCCAGCCACCGGTAGTAGTCGCGGTACCGGCGCCGCAGCTCCCGCTCCGTCCCGGACTCCCGCAGCCGGTCCTGGCCGAACTGGCGGATGGTCTCCAGCATCCGGTAACGGACTCCGGTGGGGTGTTCCTCGCGGACCAGGATGGATTTGTCCATCAGGGCGCTCACCAGGTCCGCGATCTCCTCGCGACGGACACCGTCACCGGCGCAGACCCGTTCGGCCGCCTCCAGGTCCAGCCCTCCGGAGAACACCGACGCCCGCGCCCACAGCAGCCGCTCCTGGTCGCCGCACAGGCCGTAGCTCCAGTCGATCAGCGCCCGCAGCGTCTGATGCCGCGGCAACGCCGCCCGAGAGCCGCCTGTGAGCAGCCGGAACCGGTCGTCGAGCCGGTCGAGCAACTGCTGCGCCGACAACACCCGCAACCGCACCGCCGCCAGCTCGATCGCCAGCGGAATCCCGTCCAGCCGCCGGCAGATCCGCTCGACCGCCTCCCGATTGTCGACGGTCACCGCGAAATCCGGCAGCACCGCCCGCGCCCGCTCGGTGAACAGCCGGACCGCGTCGCTGTCGGCCAACGCCGGGACCGGAAGCATCCGCTCGCAGGAGACCCCCAGCGGCTGCCTGCTGGTCACCAGGATTCGCAGCCCCGGAGCCGACCGCAGCAACCGCTCGGTGATCATCGCGCAGGCGGGCAGGAGATGCTCGCAGTTGTCCAGCACCACCAACGCCCGCTTGTCGCGCAGGTGCTCGACCACCGCCTCCAACTGCGGCCGCGCCGAAAGAGCGCGGATCTCCAGCACCTCGGTCAGTGTCTGCACGAGCAACTCCGGAGTGGCGAGCTCCGCCAGCTCGACCAGCCACACGCCATCGGGGAACGCCCGCCGTACGTCACCGGCGACGTGCGCGGCCAGCCGGGTCTTGCCGACCCCGCCCGCACCCGTCAAGGTCACCATCCGGGCCCCGGACAGCATCCGCTTGACGTCGGCCACCTCCTGCCGACGCCCCACGAAGCTCGTGCCCTCGACCGGCAGCCCACCACCGCGCAACCGCCGCCGCTCCGGAGAACTGACTGTCGCGTTCATCCCTCGCCTCGCGCCCGGCTCAAGCAATGGATCGATCACCACGCTTTATAACGAACCGATAAACCCATGCTATGACCGGGCCGAATCCCCCCGCGTGGCCTCTCCCGTGGTGTGGTGATCAGCGATGTCCGTGGCGCCGACCGCGTAGACGAATGGGCCGCGGACGCCGTTGTTGAAGCGCTCCGCCGCCGCCAGAGCGCGCTGGAGCCGTTCGCTGGGCTCCATGCCGAGGTCGGCGGTCGCATGGAGGGCGCCGAGCGCGAGGGCCGCTCCGCCCCCGACGGCGGCGAACCCGTCAGCGGACTCCCCCACCTGGTAGTCGTCCTCGATCTCGAAGAGCCGCCCGGACACACCGACGAGGAATGTGCCGCCGGACTCCTGTTCGGACTCCTTACGGGCGTAGCCGCCCTCCTTCAGGCACGCGCGGACGGCGTCCACGAAGTTGGTGACCATGAAGGCGTGCAGGTCGCCCTCGGCGGGAGGCTCGGGCGGGGTGAACGCGTAATGGAGAAGCTGCCCCATGCGGTAGCTGCTGGTGAAGCCGAACACGTAGGGGCCGTTGAGGAAGACTTTCGGGTCGGAGCGCAGGCGGATGTCCCAGCCACAGGACCCGGCCGAGTCGCCGGCCATGTAGACGCGGCCGTCCTGGACGATGGCGGCGATGGCAGTCACTGGGGGGCTCCTCACGCTGCGAGATCAGGAGGGGTGGCGTCCGCGTGGACCCGCTCGTAGCGGCGGGCCTGAACGCCTTGATCTCGATGATGATCCTCCCGGCGATGATCGCCAATACCCACCGGATGTCCGCCAGGTGGCCGCGGGGCGACCTCGGAACGCCCCGCACGGAACGTGACGGGAGATGTTCACCGCCCCGCACCCGCGTCGGGCACGGGGAACAAGCGTGGTGAAGGCTCCGCCGGCTGATCAGGTCCGATCGCTCGCGGGCTGATCGTCGTCGAATGAGCCGCGCGAGCGGTCGTGGTGGCAGGTTCCGGTGACGGTGAGGCCGCGCATCCGGCCTATGTTGTCGAAGGAGCCGAACCCGACGCGGCCCGACTCGAACCGCTTGTCCGTCGCGGTCATCAACGGCGTGGATGCCCCGTCGACGTAGACGGCGATCTCACCAGTCGTGGCGCACCGCCGGACCCGGACCTTGTGGAACTCGGCGTCGGTGATGGCGGGCGGGGCCCCCACCTTGCCGTTCCACTGATCGTCCAGACGCAGGCGGTCGGCGTTGTCTACCACGAAGATCCCATTGTGCGGATAAATCGTGTTATCCGTTGAAAGGTGCGCGTAGTAGAACTGCGTGGGCGACCGGTACCCGAACACGATGATCACATCACGATTGGTGATCTCCACGGGGGTGTCGAGCCTGACCTCGGCGTCGATCTGCACCGACCCGAACTCCGGGCCCCGCGTGAGGACCGCGTACTCGTACGGCCGGCGCGGGCCGGGCTGAGGGGTTCCGGCCTCGGCGAGGACGACCTCCGATCCCGGAAACCGCCACTTCGCCGGCGTCACGGGCGCCCAGTCGGAGACCGCCGTCACGCCGCTCACCCGAGTTCGCCCGATGCGGCACCCCGCGACCGAGCCTGCGCCGCTCAACCCCGCGACCGAGCCTGCGCCGCTCGACGGCGAGACCTCGGCGGCCGCGCGGTAGGGCCGCTCACCGGCGACGGCCACGACGCCTGCCGCCACGACCAGGGAAAGGGACACGAATCTGTGGAGAACGCGGGCCGACCGCATCGGATCGTCTCCTCGGCATCGACGGAAAGCGCTTTCGAGACCACTTCCGGCGAAGCCTATATTTCTGCGTGGCACTGTCAAGTGCCGTTCGCCCTCGATGTAAAGACGCCGCGCGTCGACACCGGCCGAGACCTTACACGCACAGTCAGCGGATCTCGGCTGTGACTGTTGCCACGCCCCGCCCGCCAGTTTACTTTCGACGAAAGCGCTTTCCCGCGTGCTGTCGCGACCCCGGCGGATGGAGGGTTCTCCTTGTCGAAGCCCAGAAGGTTGCTCCCGAAACGCAGATCGTTAGTCCTCCCGGCCGTGTTTCTCCTGGTGGCCGTGCTGGCCGCGCCACAGGCGCTCGCGCGGACGCCGGACGCGGCCGGGGAATCCCGCACCCCCACGACCTCACAAACAGACACTCCCACGACGACACAGGCCGACGCCCCCGTCACCGACCCGATCCCCCAGGACCCCGTCCCGTCCACCTTCGGCTTGACACTCGCCGAGTTCGCCGGTTTCCCGAAGTCAGAGCCTGTCCCGCCGCCGACCGACCGGCGGCTGATGCGGCAGGCCCGGATCAACTATCTGGGCGAGATCCCCGACGGGTCAGGGCGTAAGTTCGTCCCCGACCTCAACGGCACGATGTACATCCTCAACGGCGGGGCGCCCCAGCCGTACCTCGACGTGCGGGCGGAAGCGGGGCCTGACTTCTTCTCCGGCCGGGGCCTCGGCAGCGGCTTCGGGTTCGTGACCTTCCACCCGGAGTTCGCGAAGAACGGCATCTTCTACACGGTCCACACCGAGGCGTTCGACGCGCTGCAGGCGAAGACACCGGACTGGACCCAGCCGAACCCGATCCTCCACAGCGTGGTGACCGAATGGACGGCGGAGGACCCGTCCGCGAACACCTTCAAGGGAACCCACCGTGAGGTGCTGCGGCTCGGATTCGCCGGACTGACCCACGCCGTCCAGCAGATCGACTTCAACCCGGCGGCGAAGCGGGGCGACGAGGACTACGGCCTGCTCTACCTGGCGGCCGGGGACGGCGGCCTCGGCGTGTCGAGCAACGTCCCGCAGGACCTCAGCGTGCCGTTCGGCAAGATCCTGCGGATCGACCCGATGGGCCGGAGCAGCGCCAACGGCAAGTACGGCGTGCCTCGGTCGAACCCGTTCGTGAACAAGGCCGGCGCCCTCGGCGAGATCTACGCGTACGGCATGCGCGACCCCCACCGCTTCAGCTGGGACGCCCGCGCGGGGAACCGGCTGTTCCTCGGCCACATCGGCGAGCACGCCATCGAGGCGGTCTACGAAGTCCGGGCCGGCGACAACCTCGGCTGGAGTGAGCGGGAAGGCCCGTTCGTCTTCGACAAGAACGACCGGTGCCACCTCTACCCGCTGCCGCCCGACGACGAGAAGAACGGCTACACCTACCCCGTGGCGGCGTACGACCACGACCCGCCGGCGGGCTGGCCCTGCACGCGCGACAGCGGCCACGCGATCAGCGGCGGCTTCGTCTACCGGGGACACCGCCTGCCGGGCCTGCAGGGCAAGTACGTGTTCGCCGACCTCGTGGACGGTCGCGTCTTCTACGCGAACGCCGGCGAGATGCACCGCAAGGACGGGCGGCTGGCCACGATCTACGAGCTGAAGATCTTCGACCCCGAGGGCAGGCGGGTCACCATGCGCGACCTGGCCGGTGACGCCCGAGTCGACCTGCGCATCGGCACGGATCTCGCGGGCGAGCTCTACCTGCTCGCGAAGGCCAACGGCAAGATCTGGAAGGTCACCGGCACGCGCCTGGTGCCCCCGACCCCCGATGTGCTCCCCACTCTCAATCGCAACCTGATCGCGTTCTACGACTTCGAGCACCCCTTCGTGGCGAGCACCGGCGTGGAGCTCGACCAGGGCTCATCCGGCACGGCCATCACGCTCGTCAACGGCGGGGCCGCGATGCGCGTGAAGGACGGCGCCTATCCCGGAAGCAACTCGGCGCTCCAGACGCAGCAGGTCAATCCCACCGTGAAGGGGGGCAACGACGACTGGAAGGCGGGCGTCTACTCGGCGACCGGCGTCCCCAGCCTCCACGCCTTCAACGGGGTCAAGGGCGCGACCATCATGGGATGGGTCAAGATGACCGGGCAGAACCCCAGCCCCAACCCCGGCAGCGCGACCCCGGGCGCCACCTACGGCGCGATCGGGCTCGTCGGCCTCCTCAGTGGAGACTCCGACGGCCACGCCGTACGGGCCCTGCTGGAACTCATCAAGGTGGGCGACGAGATGCGCCTGGTGGCGCTGGGCCGGCGCGTCGACGGCGGCGCCTCTCAGACGTTCGCCGCCAACGAGGACTGGCACAAGCTGCTGCCGCTCAACGAGTGGGTGTTCCTCACCGCGACGTTCGACTACGACAAGGGCACGATGAAGCTGTACCGCAACGGCGAGCCCATCGACGGGTTCTACGTCGTCCCCGGCGACCCGTGGGAGATCGGAGGCGAGGGCCCGCACTACGCCTCGCCGACCGACCCGAGGGGTATCAAGATCGGCGGGAGCTTCCCCCAGAACACCCGGGAAGGCAACCCGTGCAACTGCCGGATGGACAGCCTCATGTTCCTCGACCGGGTGGTGACGCCCATCGAGGTGAAGCTGCAGTACCTCATGGTCACCAAGGCGCCCTGGTGATCCTCGTCTGAGGAATGTGTCCTCTCCCTGACCCCCTGTTCATCGGCCAGGGTCGGGGAGAGGCCGGCGACCTGGCCGAGCCCCCGGTTCCCGTGAACGGACGGATGATGAACAGGGGGACGCCATGCCGACGAGTCGCATCAGCCATCCGGTCTTCGCCCGGTTCTACACCCGTGTCAGTGAGGTGCTGGACCATCACGGGCTGGCCGAGCACCGCCGAGCGCTGCTGGCCGGGCTGTCCGGGCGAGTGATCGAGATCGGCGCGGGCAACGGCCTCAACTTCGCCCGATACCCGCCGGCCGTCACGGGTGTGGTCGCCATCGAGCCCGAGCCGCGGCTGCGCGCGACCGCCCGCCTCGCCGCCACACGCGCTGCCGTACGGATCGACGTGACCGGCGGTCTGGCCGAACAACTGCCCGCGGCCGAGGGACGCTTCGACGCCGCGGTCGTGACGTTCGTGCTGTGCTCACTGGCCGACCCGGGCGCCGCGCTGATGGAGATACACCGGGTGCTGGTCCCCGGCGGGCAGTTGCGTTTCCTCGAACACGTCCGCGCCGACACGCCCGGCCGGGTGAGGGTGCAGCGGTTGCTGGACGCCACCGTGTGGCCGCGCCTCGCCGGGGGCTGCCACACGGGCCGGGACAGCGCTGCGGAGATCAGGGCGGCCGGCTTCACGATCGAGAAGCTGGAGCGGTTCCTGTTCCCCGCCGGCGTCCGCAGCCCGATCTCCTTCTGCGCCCGCGGGCTGGCCCGACGGTGAGACCTGACGGGCAGGTCGCACCCTGGACACCACAGGTGGTTCACAGCGCGACCACCGGCTCAACCTCCGGCGTCGCGCTTCGCCCGTAGCCGCGCGAAGAGGGAGCGCCTCTTGGGCCGCCGTTCCGGTGCCGACGGCACGCGTGGGGTGGTCGCGGGTTGCCGCTCCTTCCAGTCGCGCACGACATCCTCGACATCGAAGGGCGCCAGATTGAGCGGCGGGCCCGACATCGCCTTCCTGGTCCCCTCAAGGATCTTCTCGTTGATCTCCGCCACGATGCTCCGGACCTCGGCCTCCGACCTGGCTCCGGCCGCCATGGCGAGGGCCTCCTCTGCCTCCTTGCGGAGGGCGAGCGTCGCGGGCAGGGGAAAGGACAGGTTCTCGGCGCGCAGCTTCTGCTTGATCCACCACATGTCGTCGTACGGCTTGCCCTGGTCGGGAAGGGGCTTGCCCGCGCCGGGCAGATCGTCGAACTCGCCGCGTTCGACGGCCTCGCGGATCTGCCGGTCTATCCACGTCTCAAAGCTGACACCCGGTGGCTTTCGCTCGGTCATGGGTGTGCCTCCACGTTCGCCGGACGGGGGACTACTGCGAGCATAACCACGCAACTCGTTACCGGGACTGATCGGTCACCGAGGGCGCTGCGTCCAGGCCGGTCTGTGGCGTTCCCTCGAGTGCTGCTCTACGGCGCTGGTAGTGACGAGCGGCTCGGGCCATGAGGTGACCGCACATCACACTGCTTGCGGGACAACTTCAGCACGTTCGCCCGCGTGGCCGAAAGCCCCAGCGGGCCTCGTCATGCATGGTCACGCTACACAAAGCGCCAGGTAGGACGGTGCGTGCGGGAGCATGTGCATGATCACGGCAAGGGCGGGGCGGAAGGGGGCCCGGCGTAGCTGTCCAAATGCGGCCAAATTCGTCAGATAGATCATTGGCGCTGTCACCATGTGGGAATGAGAGGCTGGGCCGGCTGGCGACGTATCGCGGTCCCGATCGTCGGCGTGGCGGTCATCGCTGGGATCAGTTACGTCCTGGCTGAGCTGTCGGAGTTCAAGAAGGCGACCGACTGGGCGCAACTCGCCAGCGTCGCCCTCGGGGTCCTGACGCTGATCCCCACCGTGATCGCCTCGTGGCGGCGGCAGCAGTCCGGCAGGGCGAGCACGCCGGAGCAGGTCGACCGGGCCGAGCAGGCGCTGAGATCGCTCGTGCGGGCTCAGTGGCGCGAGGAGATCCTCATCAGGGAGCTGGACGAACCCGCCCCGCTGCCGGTCCGCTGGCGGATCTCCGGCCTCGGCGTCATGGATCAGGACGACCGCGTCGATCGGCCGCGATCCCTTCGCTCCTGGTTCGGCCTCGGCCGCGTACGGTTCGACGGCCGCACCGACCGGATGGCCGAGATGGCCGGGCGCTTCCGTAAGCTCACGCGGCGCCGCCTGGTGATCCTCGGCGAGCCCGGCATGGGCAAGACCACGCTCGCCGTGCTGCTGCTCCGGGAACTGCTGGAGGATCCCCAGGCCGGCGACCCGGTCCCCGTGCTGCTGTCGATGTCGGGCTGGGATCCGGCGGCCGAGCCCGTGAACAGGTGGCTGGCCAGGCGGCTACGGGAAAACTACCCCGCTCTCCGGGCCACCGATTTCGGCCCCGACGCGGCGCGCGGCCTCGTCGCGCACCAGCGAATCCTCCCGGTCCTGGACGGTCTGGACGAGTTGCCCGACCAGGTGCGGCCGCGGGTGCTCGCCGCCTTGAACGCGACCCCGGCCGCCGAAGGGCTGATCCTCACCTGCCGCACCTCGGAGTATCAGACCGCGGTCAGCCTCCCGGGCAGCGACGTGCTGGCCGGCGGGGCGGTCATCGAGCCCCGTCCCGTCAGGAGCTCCGACGTCATCGCGTACATTCGCGACCGCCTGTCATCCGGGCAGGAGCGCGACTGGTCCGGCGTGCTGTCGGCTGCCACGAAAGATCCCGAGGGGCCGATCGCGGAAGCCCTCTCCACACCACTCGCGCTGTGGCTGCTGCGCAAGGTCTACATCGAGACCCGCGCGGACCCCTCCGAGTTGTGCGACGCCGAGCGCTTTGCGACGGCCGCCGCCATAACCGAGCACCTGCTCGACAATCTCGTCCAGGCCGCCTTCGCGGCCACCCCGCCTGAGCACGATCCCGACGACCCGCACGACCATGACCACCCGTTCCGGCCGCGCCGCGCGTGGGACCCGGACGACGCCAGGCGTTGGCTCTCCTTCGTCGCCCATCACATGTCCGGGATCGAGGCCCGGGACTTCCGGTGGTGGCATCTGCACCGCGCGGTGTCCCGGCGCTGGAGCATCCTGATCGGCGGTGTGACCGTCGGGCTCACCGTCGGCCTGACGGTTGGGCTCACCAGCGACGCCATCGTCGCCTTCCGGAGCCCGCACGAGGGCAGCCTGTGGGACGCGCTCCTCTTCGGCCTGGCGGGCGGGCCGGTGGGCGGGCTGGTCGGCGGCCTCACCGGAGGGTTCATCCTCGAACGGATGAAGGGCTATCCGCTCGAACCGGCCTATGCGAACCTGCGGCTGCGCGGCCACGTCGGGCAGCTGGCCGGACGCCTCTCACTCGGCCTGACCATCGTCCTCCCAGTCGGCATGATCGCAGCCTTCGCGCTGTGGCGGGTCGTCGGAATCAGCTCCCAGGCCGGAGACTTCGTTCTCTACGGGCTGGTCGTCGGCACTGTGGGGGGTCTCACCCTCGGACTGAACAAGTGGGTGACGACCCCTTTGACCAGCGACCGGCCGCAGGCCCCGCTGATCACGCTCCAGCGGGACCTGCAACTCCTGTACGGACGATCCCTCGCGTTCGGGGTGGCGCTCGGCCTCGCCTTCGGAATCGCCGGAACGCTGGTGAGCGGATTCTCGGGGCTGCTGCGAGGTGTGGCGGCCGGAGTGGCCTTCGGGATCGCGGGCGGGATCGTCTTCACCCTCACCTTCGGGTTCACAGGCGCCAGTTCCATCTACTTCGTCGCCGTGTCGACGCTTCGCCTCCGGCACCGGGCACCACTACGGCTGATGAGCTTCCTGGAGGACGCCCACCGGGTCGGCCTGCTCCGTCAGGCGGGCCCGGTCTACCAGTTCCGCCACGAGAAGCTCCAGGACCGCCTCACCCAGCTCTACCGTCAGGGCGGCTGACCCCCTGTGTCGCCCCGGGCGAAATCCCCCTCCATCGGTGACCATACCGGCGAAGGTCCGGCAGATCCGCCCGTGGCATCGCCCGTGGAATGTCAGCGGCGGGGCGGCTGGGGCGAGCCTGACGGCGCCGCGTTCACGGCGTGCCCTCGATGCAGTCGGCGAGCCGTCAGCACTGGTGCGCCGAGGCCTCGGTCTCGCCCGGCGTCGTGATCAGCGCGACCAGTTCGGCCCGCAGAGCGGCGGTGAGGACAGGCAGGTCCGGCAGGTGATCCGGGTCGGCGACGACAGTGATCGCCAGCGTTCCGGCGTAGGACAGCGCGATGAAGCTCACGGTGACGTTCCCGGTCTCGGAGACCGAGAGCGGGATGATCGCGCGAATCGTGGCCCCGGCGATGGTGAGCGGCCGGTCGGGGCCGCGCACGTTGCTCACCACCGTGTGGAGGCGCCGCTGGTGCCTCATGTACCAGCGGTAGAGGCCGAGCCTGGACGCGAACCGGAGCGACGGCCCGAGCGGATAGACAGCCGGCGGCGCTGCGACCGACCCCCTGCGGCTCCTGATGACGTCCGCGATGCGCGCCAACCGCCGCCCCGGATCCCCCGCCCCGGGAAGGCTCACCAGCAGCGGCCCGACCTGGTTCCCCAGCCCGGAGGTGGTGGCCGTACGGCGTGCCGCAACCGGCACCGTCACAGAGAACGCCTCGACGGATTCGCCCCGGCCTTCCAGCACCCTGTGCAGGGCGCCGGTGATCGCGGCCAATATGGCGTCATTGACCGTCCCGCCGTGCAGGTGGGCGGCCGCCCGCAGTGCGGCGAGATCGGTGCGGACCACCGCCATCCGGCGCCGTGGTCCAGACGGCTGGATCAGCGAGCAACGAGCGGCGGGCGCCGGATTGAATCCGCCCGCCGCCCCCATCGCGGCCCGCGTGTCACGCCAGAGCAGAGGCAGCCGGGACAGCGTCCGCAACCGCCCCCGGAATGCGTCGGCGGCGAGTTCGGATGGGGAGGGCCGGCGCTTCGGGAACGGCGGAGCCTCGGGGCGGGCCGACTGATCGACCAGGCTCGCGAGCACGGCCAGCCCTCCGAGGCCGTCGGCCAGCACGTGGTCGACGACGACGACCAGCCCCACCGCGCCGTCGGCCAGGCCGGTGACGAACACCGCCGACCACAGCGGCCGAGACCTCGGCAGCGGCTCGGTGACCACGGCGGTGGCGGCGTCGAGAAGCGCCTGTTCGTCTCCCGGAGCCGGACAGGTCACGGTCCGCACGTGCAGGCTGACATCGAACGCCGCGTCGTCGACCCACACCGGACGGCCGCATCCCAGTGGCGCCGGCATCAGTCGCTGACGCAATCGGGGGACGGACCGGATCCGGTCGGCGATCAGCTCTGTGGCGGCAGCCACGTCGAAGCCCCGCTCCGCGCCCAGGACCAGAGCCGCGCCCACCTGCATCGGAACCGGCCCGGCCGAACCCATCGCGAGCACCGCCAGATCGGTCGCGGTGACCCGCTCGATCACCGGCCGAACCGCGGAATCGGCCTCCCCCGGCGGCAAAGGGTCGGTTTCCATGCGTGCACCTCAACGTCCATCCGGCAATCCGCAGCTCTCGTACCGGACCCGTGGAACCGTCGAGCTGTCCGCGAGTCCGGCACCGTGACCGTAACCCCGGGCTCGACGCCGCCCCAGGGCCGAAGGTCCCCGCAAACGGCGCCTCACCGGGCTCGTGGGCCTGCGCCCACCCGGCCCGCCAGGACCTGTTCGACAGCGTGTGCCTCGGCGAGGTCGAGACACGGCGGACAACACGGTGAACAACACAGCGGAGAACGCCGGCGGGCAAAAGCGCGGGGTGAATCCCGAGCCGTTGATCCGGATCACCGGACGTATTCGGTAGATCAAGGGCATGGTTCAGCGCGGCGGAGATTTTCGTCACCCGGCGGGGGGTAGGTGCTGGACGCGGCCGCCCAATAAGGACGGCCGAATACATCGGTTGCCATCCCGCGTGGCCTGACGCCGGCGTCCCGCGTCGCCCTGCTCGCGTTCAGCCGCCACGCCAGCGATCCCAGGAGGCGTCGTGATCAAACGAGGCAAGCAGGCACAGAGCGGACAGGTCAAGCTGACCTTCAGCGTTCCGGTCGATCAGGCCCCGGGCGGGCTGTCCGTGGTGGGTGACTTCAACGATTGGGATCCCTATGCCCACCCGATGCAGGTGAAGAGGGACTCCTACGAGTTGACCGTCACCGTCCCGGCCGACCGCCCCATCTGCTTCCGCTACCTCGCCGACGGCGGGGTGTGGTTCGACGACGTCGATGCCGACTACCACGACCAGCACGGCGGCCACCTCAGGCCCGTCGCTCAGAGCGTTGAGGCCGATGACGAACCCCTCGCCGTGAGCGCCTGACGCCGGCGGCGTGACGACTTCCCCGGGAAGGCCTTTCCCAGGGAAGTCCTTCCATAAGGCTTTCAGGAAGGCTTCTCCAGAAAGCTTCTCCCGGAAGGCTTTCGAGACAGGCTTGTCAGCCGGGGGGGACGAGCGGGCGCTGGATCACCGGCTCGCACACCATGAGCGTCGAAGAAGGTGTCGCCGTCAGGGCGATGCGGTTCCGGCCTCATATGTCAGAGCCACGCCGCAGCCGGGATCGCGCCCCTCCGCCCCCTTCCAGCCCTTCCGGCCCTTTGTACCGAAGGGCTGAACGTTCTACCGAAGGGCTGAACGCCGGGACGATCAGGCACCGAGGTCGCGGGCCACGGTGTCCAGCGCGTCGGCGAGCTCGTCCAGGTCGTGATCGCTCAGGTCCTCACCCGTGAGCCGCTGCTCCAGATCCCGGCGGCTCACGATCACAAGGCCCTCCGCCTCGGCCTCCGGAGCGATCACGATCTTGCCGCCGACAAGGGTCAGCGCCGCGTCCGGATCCGCGGAACCGAGCAGCCTGCGGACGTCATCTCGTTGCACGAATTCCATGCGAATCTCCCCGAACCTCGCGTGAGGTAGCGAATGTTACCCAGGTGGGAGCGCCGAACCGGTGAGCGCCCCCGCCAGGCCGCCTCCCCGAATCCAACGCGCACCCTGGGCTCCGTCCTCGTGGGAGCGAGGCAGCGCCGGTTACCGATCATCCTTGTCCGGTCATCTGGGAGCACATCGCGGGAAGAAAGCGCTTCCATATGCAAGATGACCGGACAAGAGGCCCCCGGATAGGGCCGCTGAACGAGGCGTGACGGCAGCGGTGAGACACATGACGGAGAGAAGACCTGAACCGGCCCGCAGGCCGATGCGTCATGAGGGCATGCTGAGGACAGCGATCCCCATCCTGGCCGGAACCTTGCTGGTGAAGCGCCGCCCATCCCCTCAGGGGGATGGACGGCGCCGAGTTGAGATGGGGCATCTCACCCGTCACGGGTGACGGCGGCATACCGCCCCACCATCCGGGAGATCAGCAGTAGCCGAGCATGGTGTTCAGCGCGGACTTCTCGCTGCTCTGCAGGGTGAGGTTGTAGTACCACTTCACCTGGATCCACGCGCGGGCGTAGGTGCACCAGAACGAGCTCAGCGAAGGTTTCCACGTGCTGGGGTCCTGGTCTCCCTTGGCCTGGTTGACGTTGTCGGTGACGGCCCACAGCTCGGGACCGCCCAGGTCGTTGGCGTAGGCCTGCCGCTGAGCGGTGGTCCAGGCCCAGGCGCCCGAGCGCCACGCCTCGGCGAGGGGCACCATGTGGTCGATGTCGACATCCGACGCGGCCGTCCAGGTCGCGCCGTCATAGGGGCTGTACCAACTGCCGGAGACGGCGGAGCAACTGGAGTTGGTCACGACGCCTGTGCCGTCACGCTTCAGCACGGTCTCGCGGGTGTCGCAGGTGCCGCTGATAGTGATCCAGTGGGGGAAGAGGGCGCGGTCGTAGGTGGACTGGTGGCTCTCGGAGGCGACGGTGAGCACGGCGAGCCGGGAGGCGGCCGTGCTGGCGGACGGGATGTTCGGTGGGGTCGCGCCGGCCGGTCCGGCGGTGAGCGTGAGAGCGAGGACGACGGTGACGAGGGCGGCGAGCGTCCCGGCGAAGACTCGTTTCACGAGCCTCTCCTTCTGCCCGCTTCTCCGGCCAGGAGGGGGGTCTGGGCGGTGACGGAGAAGTCAGACAGATCGGAGAGTCGCTAAAGCTGACAACCGGTGAAATGTCGAGTCTTGATCGGTAGAAATTGCCGCATTTGTGGCATATCGCCCGTAACTCGACAGGCCGCTCACCTGGCCTGCAAGTACGCGCAGCGCGGCCTCACGACACGGCGGTTCGGGTTGCCGAACGCCGCATGAAGATCTCGTAAACGCAGGTCAGGGCGGCGATTCAGGCCAGCCGTAACCTCTGCGGACGATCAGCCCGAAGAGCCGAGGCCCAGACCGTCTCACAAAGGGACGAACCCAAGGAAATGTCGTTCTGGAGATTCCCTGAACGTACCGGATCCACGGAATTCGACCTGGAGAGGTTGACGATTCTCTCCGACCGGTGTGTTTTGGCGATAGCGTCCAGAGCCGATCGGCGGGGCGGGAGGGGAGTTTCGGTGGTTTACGAGGCTGTGCTTTCGGCGGAACAGTACGGGGCCGACGGCTATTCGCATGACGCCTTGGAGTGGCGGACTCAGAACGATGTCGCCAAGCAGCGCAATATCGCGACATTTCATTTCATCCCTCGGCCAGGTGTCGCGCCCGTGGCGCCGAATCCCACGCAAACGCTCGCCAGCACGGGAATCGGCGTCTACACGACGGTGGGCGTGTACGTCGAGCACCAGGTCCGGATCAACGCCAGCCACTCGGAGCAGCAGTTCATCGACGGCTTTCTCAAGCGGCTCATCTCGGAGGGGGTCTATCCCGCCCAGTACGTCGTCGACTGGGTCTACACCGAGCGTCCCGCCTGCCCCGACGTCTACTGGAGCAACAAGCGGGTCGCCTCCGGCTGCCGGACCGGGATCGAGCAGATGGAGAACCTGCAGCGCCAGCGCAAATGGGATCCGGGGCAGCCGCATCCGTACCCGTACGAGCTCCGCGACGACCTCAAAATCACCGTCTACAGCTCGTTCGACAGCGCCGCCGAAATCGGCCAGACCGTCATATTCGGCCCAATACGGAGAGAAGTTTTTATCGATCTGTACTACAAGCTGGTCACCCTCTATCAGAGCGAGTACGCGGCCCAGCCGGGAGACGACTACGACACCAACCTGTACGACAATCTGATTCCCGCCCATGCCCGGGCGGTCGCCGAGGGGTTGCCGTCATGGACGGATTACCACCTGACCTTGCGGGACAGGCCGTTGTTCCGGAGAGAGCTGACGCAGGAGGCGGACACGATCCTGAAGGAGGAGAAGGCCGCCGTCCAGGCTCGCCTGCGGAAATGAAAGGCCGCTGATGCCGAGCGGGCGTCACGGACCAGCGGACCAGACGCCCGATGCGCCCGGCGGGCTCGTGATCCTGAATGACGCGGACGGCCACACCATCCTGCCCCGTTGAACGGCGCAGGACGGCGTGGCCACGCGCTTCTCAGACGCGGCTGTCAGACGCGGTCACCATTAGTGAGCGCCGTGGCCGTCGCCCGGCCGGCCCCAGGGACCCGTGATCGCGAGCACGTAGCCCGGCGTCTGGATGTTGGCGAACAGGATCTTGCCGTCCCCGTTGAAGGTCGGACCGGTGAACTCGCTGTCGTTGAGCTCGTTGCGGGCCATCGGGTAGGCCGTGCCGTGCTTTGTGACGCCGACCAGGTGGGACAGGCCCTCGCCGTCCTCGGCCAGGATGATCCCGCCGTACGGTGAGACCGTGATGTTGTCCGGCCCGTCGTAGTTGGTGTCCTGCTCGGGGTCCGGGTTGACTCCGAAAATCGTCTTCAGGGTGATGGTCTCCGACTTCGGGTCGTAGAACCACACCTGACCGTCGTGCTCGTTGACGCTGCCGTCGCTGGTGCGGGCGTAGCTGGACACGAAGTAGGCGCCGCCGTCGGCCCACCAGGCGCCCTCCAGCTTGCGGGCCCGGGTCACCTGGTCGTTGGTGAGCTGGTTGCGCACGGAGACGGTCGCGGCGCCGCGGTCCGGCACGTCGACCCACGTCACCTTGTACTTCGTGCCTGCCTGGGTGGCCTCCGACAGGTCGGCGATGTGCCGGGTGCCCTTGGAGCAGCTCATGGCCTGCAGGGTGCCGGCGGTGTCGCCCCCCTGGCTGAGCGCGAGCGCGCGCAGCGCCCCCTTGCAGCCCCGGAAGTTCTTCGGCGGGGTCCAGCGGAAGTAGAGCCCGTGCGGGGCGCTGGCGTCCTCGGTCTCGTAGATGGCCGAGGTGCGCGGGTCGACCGCGACGGCCTCGTGGGAGAACCGGCCGAGGAACTTCAGCGGGACCGGGTCGATGTTGGCCTTGCGGTCGAACGGGTCCACCTCGAAGACGTACCCGTGGTTCTTCTGGAAGGCGCCGCCGGCCCGCTGCTCGGTCTCCTCGCAGGTCAGCCACGTGCCCCACGGCGTGATGCCACCGGCGCAGTTGTTGTGGGTGCCCGCCACGCTGACGTACTCGCGGATGCGGTTCCCGTGCCTGTCCACGTCGATGGTGGTGGTTCCGCCGTGCGCGCCCGGGTCGTAGGTCAGGCCGGGCAGGGCTGGCACGCCGTAGGGCTCGCCGCCGCCGATCTCGTGGTTGTTGACCAGGGCGAAGCCGTCGCGGCTCTGGAAGAAGCCGGTGCCGTCGGCGTCGCTCGGAGTCGGCTCCCCGGTCTCCAGCAGCGTCTTGCCGGCCTGAGCAACGATCTTGTAGGAGAAGCCCTTGGGGAGGGCGAGCAGGCCGGCCGGGTCCGAGACGAGCGGGCCGTACCCCACGGCCTTGAGACCGGCCTGCGCGGTCTGAGCAGCGGCGGGGCCGGCGATCGCGTCGATGCTGCCGATGATGGCGATGCCCAAGCCGCCCGCTGCACCGGAACGCAGGAGGTCACGGCGAGAGATGGAGGAAGTCACAGGAGTACCTTTTCGCTATATATCGGAAGGTATGACTGGACCCAAGCCGCCCGCTGTGAACGGCTCCTCTCCCGATGCGATCACATTAGTGAACGCCCGGCAAACGATCCGCGTCAGCTCCGCGAATGCTGAAGGTAAGCCGCACGCGGCGGCCTAATGCCGGTGAGTCGCGTCGGGATGCCGGGGGTCGGCGGGGTGCTCGAAGCCGGGCATGAGCCGTACGAGAGCGGCGTGCCGCCGGCCCAGCCACGCGCTGAACTCGCGATCCACCGCCGCCTCGCGCAGCTCGGCCTCGATCAGGCCGCCGACCTGTTCGTACGGCTCGACATAGAGATCGCGGTTGCGCTCGTGATAGGCCCGGCATTCCTCCACCGGCACGACGATCTCCTGCCCGATCCGGCGGCGCAGGGCGCGGGCGACCGGCATCGACGCGAGCACGGCCGCCGCGACCCCGCCCATCCGCAACGCCACAGGCAACGTGAGACCCTGCCTGCCTCCGTTTTCCTGCTCCGCCGACACCCCCAGGGCGGCCGCCTCCGTTTCGATCACCGCTTCGTGGGTCATCACCTGCACGACCCACCGCCGCAGGTTCCGCCCGTCAGCGGTTCCCGGCTGCGGGAGCCGCCCCGCGAGCGGCCCTCGCCGTAACGCGTCCACGCGCGCCTCGACGTCCTCGACCAGGATCGGCCGCTCCCCCACATAGGCGGCGGCCGCGGACGGCCCCGCACCGCCGTTCCCCCGATGTTCGTGACCGTTACCGCGATCCGAGCCCATGGTTGAACCGTACGACCTGCGGCCCGGTCAGGAGGCCGGGGGCCGAAGACTCCGACAGCAATCATCCAATCACTTGCCTTCAAGCGCCGCTGTGAGAAACGGTTCTGTCAGCGAGAAACCCGCCTCCAGCCAGCGAGGCGCGGCGCGAGCAGCCCCGCCGCGAGGGCAGCCATGGATCGTACGGCCCGCAGGGACCCGCGCGGACCGCTCCACGGATGGAATGACACATTCCCGCAGATGAACCGGACCATACGGCACCGTGCCGGCTCACCGGCCCGCATGCCCGGCCGCGTCAACTTGCTAGCCGAACTCTCTTGACTTTCGCTAGTAACGGATGGTCTGCTGCTTGATTAAGAAACTTAACTAAAGGTTTCTCACCCCCCACCGCAAGGAGAAATCATGGGATCTCTCTCCCATCCGGCGCGATTGTGCGCGGGCGCGCTCATGGCGGCGCTGCCCCTCGCCACGCTGGTCGCACTCCCCGCGTCGGCCGACCCGGTCGACGGCACCGGCTGGACGTCGTACTCCCCCACCTTCTCCGTCCAGGAGAGAGGGTGTGGCGACGTCAGCGACCTCACCTTCACACTCACCTGCTCCACCTCCAGCGGCGACCAGCGGGCCGAGCGGCGGTACGAGACGTACTCGAGCGGCTCGCGCCAGTTCGAGGGGTACTTCCGCATCACGAGCATGGGCGGCAGCCGGATCAGCCTGAAGCAGACGTTCGCCGGGGGCCCGTTCTTCCTGCTCGGCGTCGAGAAGGGCGGCCGGCTCTACGCCGTGGAGGGGGGCACCACGATCGCGAGCGGCGCGACGGTCGGCACCACGGTCCGCGTCAACACGGTGCACGTGGTCGGCAAGACTCTCCGCGTCTTCATCAACGGGTCGCTGAAGTACAGCAGGTCCAGCCCCAGCGGCAGCTTCTACGACAAGTTCGGGGCCTACCGTACGGCCAGCGGCAAGGGGCCGATCACGGTCCAGTGGAGCAACGTCCAGTTCTGGCGTAAGTAGCCTCGCAGGAGGCACCACCTCTGCGACCGTCCCGGCCGGATTCACCGGCCCGCCGGGGCGGTCGCGTCCCCCTACGCGAGGCTGACATTGAGTGCGAAAGTTCCATCCCTGACGTTGTCGCTTCTCCTGGCCGGGCTGGTCGGCTGCTCCACCGCACCGCCGGAGAAGGCCATGCCGCCGACGGAGGCCCCCGCGTCAGCGGGGAAGGTCACCGCGCCAACGCCGATCCGGCTCACGGCCACGCTCGTCTCGCCGGTCGACATCACCCTGGCCTGGCAGGGGGACGACCCCGAGGCCGTCGGACGCACCGTCGAGTTCGCGACCGAGCCACAGGGCCAATGGACGATCATCGAGTTCTTACAGGCCCGGCAGACGACGTTCACCCACCCGGATCTGATCCCGCAGACGCCCTTCTACTACCGCCTCCGATCGGTCTACGGCCCGGCGTCCCAGGCGATTCAGGTGACCATGCCGAAGGGCGCCCTGACCAAGAAGATCCAGAAGAAGGACCACAGCTGGATGGCTCCCCGGACGGTTCCCGGGGGACCAGTGGCGAAGCAGTCGATCCGGAACACCGGCACCACCGCGGCCGGGGCCCCCACGGACCTGAAGGCCACGGTCATGCACGCCAACGGCGTCAAGTTCACCTGGACGGATCACGCGAGCGACGAGGAGGGATACCTCATCGAGGTCAAGGCGGCGGGTAGCCCGGACTTCCGGGTGGCCGCGGTCCTCGACCCGGACGTCAACTCCTTCGGCCTGATCACGCTGCCGGAGGAGAAGCACGCCTCCTTCCGCGTCCGGGCCTTCTACTACGGGCCGCCGTCCAACGTCGCGCACCAGACGACCGGCGCGGATCCGTCGTCGGACGGCTGAGGATCCCCCGCGGCCCGGCCGTCGTCACGCTCCTCAGTTCTCGCTCGACACGGTCCGGACGCAGTCGAGCGCGAGGAACAGCCGCCGGAGCACGGCACGGACCATGCGGGCCTGGGACGGTTGCAGCACTTCGGCCAGATTGTCCACCTCCAGACCGGCGAGCACCGCGAGGACCAGGCGCGCGTCGGTGTTGGGGCTCTGCGAGCCCAGGCTGGCGAGGACCCGTCTGAGCTGGGTGCGGAGCGAGTTCTGCCAGGCGCTCGAGGTCCGTGCCAGCTCCGGCCTCCGGCTGGATTCGACGAGGAAGGAGTACTCCGCCAGCAGTTGCTCGCGGGCGTCTCCCAACCCCTCGATGACGAAGTCGGCCAGCCTGTCGGCGAGATGCTCCGACGGCAGCCCCTCGCGGAGGTCAGTGATCGTCTTGACGACCCGATCCGTCTCACGCTGGGTGTGCCGGTGGAACGCCTCGGCGATCAGCTCCTGCTTGCCCCGGAAGTAGTAACCCATCGCGCCCAGCGGCATCTGCGCCTCGGCGGCGAGCGCCCGCATCGACAGGCCACCCAGCCCGTCACGGCCGATGATGCGGAGGGCGGCGTCGAGGATCTCGGTCTTGCGGGTGATCCCCCGCTCGCTGGGCGGCATCGTGCCGAGCTCATCGGGCAGGTCGTTGACGGGGGACGTCATGGCCGCTCTCCCTGTTCCGCCCGGAAACCCTTGATCCAGGACCACAGGTTATCGCCCAGGGCGGTCACTGAGTATCCTCCCTCCAGCAGCGCCACAGTAGGCAGTCCGAGGCCCGCGACATGCCGTCCGATCCGGCGATAGTCCGCCGTCGTGAGCGCCGCGTCTCCTGAGACGTCCCCGTCGTAGGTGTCGAACCCGAGGGACACCACGACCGCCTCGAAGCCGCCGTCGAGCACGCGATCGGTGGCCGTTTCCAGCAGATCGAGATAGTCGTCCACTCCCACGCGGGGTGGCAGCGGAAGGTTGACCGTGTACCCCGAGCCTTCACCGGCGCCGGTCTCGTCAGGCCAGCCGGTGAAATAGGGATAGTGACGCGCCGGGTCGCCGTGCAGGCTGGCGTACAGCACATCGGCGCGGTCGTAGAACAGCGCCTGGGTGCCGTTGCCGTGGTGGAAGTCGAGATCGAGGACGGCCACGCGGGACACTCCACCATCGCGGAGCGACTGTGCGGCGATTCCGGCGTTGTTGAGGTAGCACCCTCCGCCGAACAAATCGGGACCGACATGGTGGCCGGGCGGGCGGCACAGTCCCACCGCCAGCGGAGCGCCCCGCCGGGCCAGCTCCGCCGCGGTCAGCGCGGTGTCGGCCGAGGCGGCGGCGGCCGTCCACGTGGACGGCCCGACGCCGGTGATCGTGTCGAAGCAGTAGCGGCCGAGTGCGCCACCGCCGGCGTGGGTCAGCGGCCCCATCCCCTGGCGTAGCCGATCGTGGAGGAAGGTGTCCGCGAAGATCAGATCGATGCCGTCGCCGGGCGGCTCCGCCGACGCCCATGCCGTACGGAGGAACTCGATGAGGCCGAACCCGTGCACGCGCCGGATGGGCTCCAGGCCGTATGAACCCGGCGCTGTCAGCGTGATCTCGGGCCGTCCCGCGAGCGCGGCGAGTATGGCCTCGACGCGGGCGGTGGTGTCGAACGCCGGGATCGCGCGGCCGCACTGGACCTCGACGGACGGGGCATGGCCGGCGTGTGAGGGGCAGGCCACAACCGGGGTCGGGGCGGCCGTGACGGCCTGCGTATCAGGGGTCGTCATGAGGTGGGCTCCAGGGCTGCGAGGTCGACGGTGAACACCCACGGCATCTGGTGCCGCCAGCCGGTCAGGCCGGCCTTGGCCGCGATGGTGTCACGCACGTCCGCGATGTTGATCCAGCACAGGGAGTTCTGGTACTCCCGCGCCGCCTTCGTGTAGAGCTCCTGGGACTCGGCGCGGTCGACCGTCACCCGAGCGGCGTCGGCGAGCTTGTCGGCGGCCGGGACCGAGCATCCGAGGAAGTTCACCGGAGCCTTCGTCGCCTGATAGATCGACATCCACGTGTCGACGTGTGCCGCGTCGGGGTTCATCGCCGCGACGAGGATGTCGGGACGCTGCTTGGGCTCGGCCGGAAGGGCGAACACCTGGGCCGGGCCGTACGGGCGGACGGTCGCGGTCAGTCCGGCCTGCTGGAGCTGGATCTGGAGCATGTTCGCGAGTTGCTGTAGCGAGTTGTCGCCGTAGTAGCCGATCGTGACGCTCTTGCCCTTATTTCCGGACAAGGTGGTGAGTGCCTGAGGGTTGGCCTGCCACATGTCGGGAGCCGCGCCCTTCGGCAGCATGCCTTCCGGGTAGACCTCGGTGGAGGCGGTCGCCCTGTCCCCGTAGATCTGCTTCGTCAGCGCCACCGTGTCGAGCGAGTCCCGGAGCGCCTGCCGGGCGGCGAGCGGGCCGAACACGGCCGAGTCCGGGTTCACCCAGAGCTGCGTCTTGAACAGGGTAGGGAGATACCGCACCTGGAAGCCGGGGTTCTGTTTGATCGCCGCGTAGTCCCGGGTGTTCAGACCGTGCAGCACCATGTCGAGCTGGCCGCCCTGGAGCTCGATGGACTGTGTGGAGAAGTCCGGGACGACGGCGAAGTCGACCTCGGCGAAACGCGGCTTGACGCCCCAGTAGTGAGGGTTGGCGGTGAGCACGTAGCGGGTGGTCTTGACGACACTGGAAAGCTGGTACGGGCCCGTGCCCGCCGTGTGCGCGCCCAGCCATCCCGCCCCGTGGTCGTCGCCCGTGGCGTGGGCCTTCGCCGCCGCCGGGCTGACCGCGACCGGTCCGTACGGCGAGGCGAGGTAGTCCAGGAACGGCGCCACCGGCCTCTTGAGACGGACGACGAAGGTCGCGGGATCCGGGGCGTCCGTGGACTCGACCTCGGCCAGCGTGTAGGCGGGACCACCGGCGAGCGCGACGCGCCGCTCGAAGCTCGCCTTCATCGCGGCGGCGTCGAAGGCCGTGCCGTCGCTGAACTTGACGTCCGTCCGCAGGGCGAAGGTGTAGGTCTTCCCGTCGGAGGACACCTTCCAGCTCTTGGCGAGCAGGCCGGTGATCTCCGCCGAGTCCGGCTTGTACGTCAGCAGGCCCTGGTAGGCCGCGGTGGTGATCTGCAGGCCCTCGGCCTCGTAGTAGGTGTCCGGATCGAGTGGCGCCGGGTCGGCGCTCAGCGCCAGGCGCAGCGTGGTGGAGGTGGAGGTCGATGGGGCCGACGGGCTGTTCCCGGAGCAGGCCGTCAGGCCTGCGCCGAGAGTGAGCGTCAGGACGAGTACCGAGGTGACCGTGCGCATGGTCGTGACCTTTGATGGGGGATTAGCGGGCGAGTCGTGGGTCGAGGACGGCTTGGGTGATGTCGACGGCGGTGTTCACCGCGACGTACGCGACGGCGAGCAGCAGTGTGGTGCCCGCGATGGCGGGGAAGTCGGAGGTGGGGATGCTCTGGGAGATGTACAGCCCGAGCCCCGGCCAGGCGAAGACGGTCTCGACGACCACGAGGCTCGCGAAGACGCTGCCGAGTTGGAGCCCCGCCATCGACAGCGGGGTGGTCGCCGAGTTGCGCAGCCCGTGGTGCAGCAGGATCGCCCGTCGCGAGAGACCCTTGGCCTTCGCGGTGCGGATGTGGTCGGACTCCAGTGCCGCCGTGAGGCTGGAGCGCAGCGTACGACCGACCGCGATCGCGGGCAGCAGTGCCACGCAGACCGCGGGCATGACCAGGTGGCGGAGGGCGTCGAGCGTGACGTCGGGGCGGCCGGTGAGCAGCCCGTCGACGGTCAGCAGTCCCGTCGGACCGCCGGGAAGATCGGCGATCGACGTGCGCCCGGTGGGGGGCAGCCAGCCCAGGTTCCGGTAGAACACCATGATGCCGAGCAGCGTCAGCAGGAAGGCGGGCGCGGAGGCGATCGCCAGGAGCACGGTGTTCAGCGGGGCCGCGCCACGCCAGCGGCCGGCCGTACCGATCCCGAGCACGAGGGCCAGGACGGCGGCGATCAGGCAGGAGAACAGGGCCAGTTCGAGGCTCGCGGGAAGGAACTGCGCGATGTCGGTCGCCACGGGCCTGTGGGTGCGCAGCGACGTCTGGAGGTCCCCCGTGGCGGCGCCCGTCACGTAGCCCCACCACTGCGCGTACAGCGGGAGGTCATAGCCCAACTGGTGGCGCACGGCCTCGACCTGCGCCGTGGAGGCCGACGGGCCGACCAGCACGCGCACGGGATCGGTCGCCGACAGATGCTGGAGGACGAAGAGAACGACCGTCAAGCCGAGGCAGATGGCGACCGCCCCGGCGAGCCTGCGACCGGCCAGTGCGAGCATCAGATCCTCCCTGACTGGGCTTGCAGCCGGTCACCGGACAGGTTGGCCGCGAGGGTGAGGACGGCCACGCCGATTCCCGGAAAGACGGGAATCCACCATGCCGTGAGGATCGAGGACAGGCCCTGGGTCGCCATGGCCCCCAGCTCCGGCGCGGGCGGCGGCGCTCCGAGTCCGAGGAAGGACAGGCCCGCGAGTGTGAGCACCACATATCCGAGGTCGAGGCTCGCCGCAACCACGAGCGAGGACCAGGTGCCCGGCAGGACATGGTGCGTGGCGACCCTGAGCCGCCCGATCCCGCTGAGCCGCGCGGCCTCGACGTGCGGCCGCGAACGGATGGCGCGCACCTCGCCGCGGACGATCCTCGCGTAGTAGGGCCACCACACGACGCTGACTCCGATGAGCGTGTGTTCGAGCGACGGCCCGATCGCGGCGACCACGGCGATCGCGACGAGGGCGCCGGGCATGGCCAGGAACCCGTCGGTGATCCGCATCAGCAGCTCGTCGAGCCAGCGCGGCCCGAGGCCCGCGAGGACGCCGGCGACCAGGCCGATCAGCATGCCGACGACGACCACGGCGAGAGCCGACAGCCAGCTCAGGCGCAGGCCGTACAGCACGCGGGAGAACACGTCGTGGCCCACGTCGTCGGTGCCGAACAGCGCCGAAGCGCCCGGCGGGGTGAACGGAACCCCCGCCGCCTCGGTGGCGGTGTGCGGCGCGACGAGGGGGCCGAGCACGGCCAGCAGCGTGATGACCGCCACGGCGACGAGCCCGCCGTTCAGCCTGGACAGCCTGGACAGCCTGCCCGCGAGCCGGCTGGATGCGCGTCTGGGGGTGAGGATGGCGCTCATGACGCGGCCGACCCGGCGGTGGCGCGCTCCTCGTACAGGAGGCAGTCGACCAGATGGCCCGCGTCGAGCCGGACCGGCGCGGGCGCGCGCGACGCGCACTCGGCGCGGACGGCCGGGCAGCGGGTGCGGAACCGGCAGCCGCTGGGCGGCCGCAGCGGGTCCGGCGCCTCCCCCGCCGGGGCCGCGATGGCCCGCCCCGGTTCGGGAATCGCCGAGACCAGGGCCTGGGTGTAGGGGTGCGCGGGTGATCCCACGACGACGTCCGCCGGCCCGATCTCGACGACGCGACCGAGGTACATGACCGCGATCCGGTCGGCGACGACACGGGCCGCGCCCAGATCATGGGTGACGAAGAGGACGGTCATGCCCAGCTCGCGGCGCAACTCGCCGATCTGGTTGAGCACCCCCGCCGCGCGGGACGCGTCCAGCGCGCTGGTGGGCTCGTCGCACAGCAGGAGCTCGGGGGGATCGATGATGGCTCGTGCCATCGCCACCCGCTGCCGCTGGCCGCCGGACAGGGCGCCCGGCTTGGCGTGCAGCACGTCGTCACCCAGCCCGACCAGTGTCAGCGTGCGAGCGATGCGCCGTCGTGTCTCCGCCTTCGACAGACGCAGCCGGGAGAGGCGCTCGCCGAGCAGCGTCGCGACGGACAGCCACGGTGTCAGCGACGCGCCCGCGTCCTGGAACACGATCTGCGGCCGCGCGTCGCCGTCGAGGTCGATCGCTCCGGAGCTGACCGGGGTGAGCCCGGCGACCGCGCGAAGCAGTGTCGACTTGCCGGAGCCGCTCTCCCCGACGATCGCGACGCTCTCTCCCGCCTCCACCGTGAGATCCACTCCGCTGAGGGCCGAGAGGCGTACGTGGCGGCCCTGCCCGCGGACCCGGAAACGCTGGTGAACGTTTCTAAGAGTCAGCAGCGGACCTCGTCCCGACACCGCGTTGGGCGGCCACGACGCCGAGCCGGGTGCGGCGGGACGATCGGCCAGTTCGTCGAGGCGCAGGCACGCGCTGAGGCGTCCGGGCTCGCCGGGAACCGGCCGCGGCTCGGGCGGCGCCTTCTCACAGTCGTCCGTCCGCAGATCGCAGCGGGGGGCGAAGGCACACCCGGGCAGCGGCCGGGTCGGCCGGGGCGGCTCCCCCGGCATGGTGGGCAGCGGCCGGGCCACGTCGGAGGTGAGGCTGATCCGGCTTCTCAGCAGGCTCGCGGTGTAGGGGTGGCGGGGCTCGGACAGCATCAGCGCGGTCGGGCCGGTCTCCGCGAGCCGGCCTCCGTACAGGACGACCAGGCGGTCGCACACCTGCGACGCGACACCGAGGTCATGGGTGATCAGCAGGACGGAGCAGCCGAAGTCGTCGCGCAGCCGCCGCAGGAGCCGCAGGATCTGGGCCTGCACGGTCACGTCGAGCGCCGTGGTCGGCTCGTCGGCGACGATCAGCGCCGGATTGCCGGCCACCGCCATCGCGATCATGACGCGCTGCCTGAGCCCGCCGGACAGCTCGTGCGGATAGACGCGCATCCGGCTTTCCGCGTCCGGGATGCCGGCCGCGGTGAGCAGCCGCACCGCTTCCTCGACCGACCCGGCGGCCTCGACGACCTGCCTGCCGACACGCATGGTCGGATCGAGGGAGCTCATCGGGTCCTGGAAGACGGATCCGAGATCCAGCCTGCGCACGGCCCGGCGGCGCGTCTCAGGGCTGGTGAGCATGTCGGCGCCCTTGACGAGAACTCTGCCGGTGACGGCCGGCGCCGGATGCTCGGGCAGCAGACCCAGCACGCAGGAGGCGAGCACGCTCTTGCCGGATCCCGACTCGCCGACGAGCCCGACGATCTCGCCGCGCCCGATCGTGAGGTCGACCCCTCGCAGCGCGTACGCGTCAGGCCGTCTCGGGCAGCGGAAGGTCACGTGGAGGTCCTGAACGGTCAGGATCGCGGAATCGGGGCCGGTCGACGGCGACCGTGCGGGGTCACGGCGGTCCTCTGGGGGCAATGCGGACGCCTCCTAGGTGCAACTCCAGCGTATTAGGTCGAACGTTCAACTCTTCGGATGCGTCCGAATGAGGTGCGAGGCAATGACGGTGACATACCTCTAGGTCAGACTGCAAGAGGTTGACAGGAGTGCCCTGGAGGACGGTATAGATGAGCTCCGAGTGGGACGAACGTTCAACTTGTCTGGAGCGCGATTGATGACCGAACGGAAACAATCCGGTAATCCCGGGGGCCTACCCTCCGGTCTCCTGGCGCAACTGGAGGCGGAGTCCTACATTGGGCCGGCGACCTTCGGCAAGCAGTTGTTCCTTACCGAGCCCGAGCAGCTGGACCAGTGGTCGCCGGACGTCGCGGTCGTCGGGGCTCCGTGGGACGCGAGCACGACCTACCGGCCGGGAGCCCGCTTCGGGCCTCGTGCGCTCCGCGCGCTGACCCACGTCAACGGGAGCTACCACCTGGACCTGGGCATCGAGATCTTCGACTACCTGCGGGTCGTGGACTACGGCGACGCCCTGATCAGGCACGGGCTCTGGGAGCCGTCGGCGGCGGCCATCAGGGAGCGGGTCGGGGAGATCGCCTCCCGAGGCATCATGCCGGTCGTGCTCGGCGGCGATCACTCGATCACGTGGCCCTCCGCCACGGCGGTCGCTGACGCCCGCGGGCACGGCTCGTTCGGCGTCATCCACTTCGACGCGCACGCCGACACCGCCGACGAGATCGACGGCAACCTGGCGAGCCACGGCACACCCATGCGACGACTGATCGAGTCAGGCGCCGTGCGCGGATCGAACTTCGTCCAGGTCGGCCTGCGCGGATACTGGCCCCCCGCGGAGACGGTCCAGTGGATGCGTGAGCAGGGAATGCGCACCCACTTCATGCACGAGATCTGGGAACGCGGCGCGAACGCCGTGCTCGACGACGTCATCGCCGAGGCGCTCGACGGGCCGGACGCCGTCTACCTCTCGGTGGACATCGACGTGCTCGACCCCGGATTCGCGCCGGGCACGGGAACCCCTGAACCCGGCGGCCTGGCTCCCGTGGACCTGCTGCGGATGGTCAGGCGCATCGCGATGGAGACCAACGTGATCGCGATGGACGTCGTCGAGGTGAGCCCGCCGTACGACGTCTCGGATCTGACCGTCAACAACGCCCACCGCCTGGTCTGGGAAGTCCTCGCCGGCCTCGCCCACAAGCGGCGTGCCACAGGCGGGGGACCCGAAGGAGAGACAACGACATGATCGACCGTAGCAATCTCAGGGCGCTCATGGAGCGCGAGCAGGCGGAGTTCACCGCGCGGAACCCGGCCTCGCGGCGGGCCTTCGAGCAAGCCGAGCACCTGTTCGGCCGGGTGCCGATGACCTGGATGAACAAACGGGCCGGCGCCTTCCCCCTGTACCTCGCGACCGCGCACGGCGCGCGGGTCACCGACATCGACGGGCACGACTACGTCGACCTCGCGCTCGGCGACACCGCGGCCATGGCGGGCCACTCGCCCAGGGCGACCGTCGAGGCGGTGTCGCGCCGGTTCCGCGATCTGGGCGGCGCGAGCGCGATGATGCCGACCGAGGACGCCGAATGGGTCGGGGCCGAGCTGAGCAGGCGGTTCGGCCTGGCCAAGTGGAGTTACTCGCTGACCGCCACCGACGCCAACCGCTGGGCCATCAGGATCGTCCGCGCGATCACCGGGCGGCCGAAGATCCTTTTCAACAGCTACTGCTACCACGGCAGCGTGGACGAGGCGCTCATCGTGACCGGACCCGACGGGGAAGGCGTCAGCCGCGAGGGCAACGTCGGCGCGCCCGTCGACGTCACGATGACCAGCCGGGTCGCGGAGTACAACGACCTGGAGGGGCTGGAGCGCCAGCTCGCCCATGGCGACGTGGCCGCCGTGCTCATGGAACCGGCGCTGACGAACATCGGCATCGTCCTGCCCCAGCCGGGATACCTGGAGCGGGTGCGCGAGCTGACCCGCGCGTACGGAACTCTGCTGATCAACGACGAGACCCACACGTTCTCCGCCGGGCCCGGAGGATGCACCGCCCTCTGGGGCCTGGAACCGGACATGCTCACCATCGGCAAGGCGATCGGCGGCGGCATCCCCGCGGGCGCCTACGGCATGTCGGCCGAATTCGCCGAACAGGTGCTCTCCCGCACCGATCTGGACCTGGTCGACATGGGCGGCGTCGGCGGCACGCTCGCGGGCAACGCCCTGTCGGTCGCGGCGATGCGCGCCACCCTGGAGCACGTGCTCACCGACACCGCGTTCGCGGGTATGACCGCGCTTTCCGAACGGTTCACCGCCGACGTGAACGCGGTCATCTCCGAGTTCGGCCTGCCCTGGAGCATCCAGCAGTTCGGGGCGCGGGCCGAGTACCGGTTCGCCTCCCCCGCTCCGGTGAACGGAACGGAGTCGCGGGCGGCCCTCGACCTTGAGCTCGACGACTACCTGCACCTCTACCTGGCCAACCGGGGGATCCTGCTCACGCCGTTCCACAACATGGCGCTCATGTGCCCGGACACGACGATCGAGGACGTGGCGCTCCACGGCAGGCTGTTCCGCGACGCGGTCAAGGAGCTGGTGGGCCGATGACGAACTCTCACGGGGTCGCCATCTCTCACGGGGTCGCCATCGTGACCGGCGCCGGCAGCGCCGACGGCATCGGATTCGCGTGCGCGCGGCGGCTCGCCTCCGACGGGATGCGGGTGGTGCTCTCCTCCACGACCGACCGCATCCAGGAGCGCGTGGCGCGGCTGCGGGAGGAGGGCGCCGACGCGGTGGGCGTCGCGGCGGACCTCACCGATCCGGCCGCGGCGGAGGAACTCGTCCGCGTCGCCATGGAGCGGTTCGGCCGGTTGGACGTGCTGGTCAACAACGCCGGCATGACCTCCGTCAGCGACCCCGACGACCCCGACGACCCCGCCGACATCGGCCGGCTCTCCGACGACCAGTGGAGACGGTCGATCGCCCGCAACCTCGACACCGTGTTCTTCATGACCCGGGCGGCTCTGGACCCCATGCTCGCCGCCGGCTACGGCCGCATCGTCAACATGGCGTCGGTGTCCGGCGCGGTCCTCGCCTACCGGGGCGACAGCGCCTACCACGCCGCCAAGGCCGGGATCGTCGGCCTCACCCGGGCCGTGGCGATCGAGGTCGCGCACCGGGGGGTGACCGTCAACTCGGTGGCTCCTGGCTGGATCGCGACGGGTTCCTCAACGGAACGAGAGCGGGCTATGGGGGCGGCCACACCAGTGGGCCGGCCGGGGACCGCCGACGAGGTTGCCGGCCTCGTCGCCTTCCTCGCGTCGCCGAGTTCGAGCTACGTGACCGGCCAGGTCCTCGTCGTCGACGGCGGGAACTCCATCCAGGAGGAGGGGGGCGTCCTGCTTCCCACCGCAGGTCAGCGGTAGGGACGTGCGGGCAGTAAACGATCCGGACGCACGCTCTTCACGCGGCATTGGTTGTCCCAACGCGGGCCGTACACCCAGGATATCGGCCATGAGCGAGGCCGAATCGGATCACGACCACCAGCACCAGCACGGACACCTCAGAGGCATCGCCGAGCGGATCAGCGAGCATCACGAGCGCGCCGTCCAGCGGCGCGAGGAGGACGAGCTGGTCAGCGCGGCCAATCAGGCCGGCTTCGACCTCGGCGCCGACATCGGCCACCCGACCGTGCGGCACACCGCGACCACCTACGACGTCGAGACCGACATCGGGTTCGAGAACGAGCCGCCGGAGCTGCGCGACTAGACAAGACCACCAGACGACGCCACCGCCGTACCGGTCCCGGAAACACGGGAGCCGATACGGCGGGGCGGTCGCGAGCGCGGGGTCAGTCTGCGGTTGACGTGCCCGTTGACCTCCAGCCGGCGGTGCTCGCCCTGGAAGAACAGGGCCCAGAACAGGCCCAGAACAGGCTCAGAACACCTGCCGGCCGCGCCGCCAGACCCTGGCGACCAGGGGGACGCCGGGGCGGTAGGCGAGATGGACATGCGAGGGCGCGTCCAGCAGGACCAGGTCGGCCCGCGCCCCCTCGGAGATCCGCCCCACGTCGGTGCGGCGCAGCGCCCGCGCGCCGCCGAGCGTGGCCGACCAGACCGCCTCGTCGGGGGTCATCCCCATCTCCCGCACCGCCACGGCGACGCAGAACGGCATGCTGGTGGTGAAGCTCGACCCCGGGTTGCAGTCGGTGGACAGCGCCACCGTGACCCCCGCGTCCAGCAGGCGGCGGGCGTCCGGGTAGGGCGCCCTGGTGGAGAACTCGGCCCCCGGCAGCAGCGTGGCCACGGTGGTCCCGGAGGCCAGCGCGTCCACGTCGGCGTCCGTGAGATGCGTGCAGTGGTCGGCGGAGGCGGCGCCCAGCTCGACCGCGAGCTGGACGCCCGGCCCGTGGCCGAGCTGGTTGGCGTGGATCCGGGGAGCCAGGCCGCGGTTGACGCCGCTCTCCAGCACGGCCCGCGCCTGGTCGCCGTCGAACGCTCCCCGCTCGCAGAAGACGTCCACCCAGCGGGCGTACGGCGCGCAGGCGTCGAGCATCGCCCCGGTCACCAGCTCCACGTACGCCTCGGGGGTGTGCTCGTCCGGGACGACGTGCGCGCCGAGGTAGGTCACCTCGTCGGTGTGCGCGGCGGCGATGCGGAGCGCGCGGGCCTCGTCCTCGACCGTGAGCCCGTAGCCGGACTTGCACTCGATGACCGTGGTGCCCTGCCGCAGCGCCTCGGCCACCAGGCGGGCCACGCCCGCCGACAGCTCCTCGTCGCTCGCCGCCCGGGTGGCCGCCACCGTCGTGCGGATCCCGCCCGCCGTGTACGGCAGGCCGGACATGCGCGCGTTGAACTCGGCCGTCCGGTCGCCCGCGAAGACGAGATGGGCGTGGGAGTCGACGAAGCCGGGGATCACGGCCCGGCCACCGGCGTCGTACGCGTCGTCGGCGGCCGGGGCGCGCGACGCCGGTCCGGCCCAGGCGACCTCCTCGCCCGAGACGACGACGGCGGCGTCCCTCACGATGCCGAGCGGGCCTTCCCCGAGCGACGGGTCGTTGGTGACCAGGCTCCCGATGCCCGTGATCAACAGCGAGGCCATCATGCCCCCAGCCCCGCGATGGCCTCCCGGAGCGCGCGGGGCACGTCCGGAACGAGCTGGTGGACGCCGTGCCGTACGATCACGCGGCCTCCGGCGACGACGTCGGTGACATCGGCGGCGGTGGCGGCGAAGACCGCGGTCTCCAAGCCGTGCGACAGGCCGTGCGACAGGCCGTGTGACAGGGCCTGCGACGGACCGGCGGTGCGGACGGAGTCGAGCGACACGGTGACGAGGTCCGCGAGCGCGCCGACCTCCAGCCTGCCCGCCTCCGGCCAGCCGAGCGACGCGTGACCGTCGGTGGTGGCCGCCCGCAGTAGGGCGGCTGCGGTCCAGTGGCCCCGGCGGCGGGTGCGCAACCGTTCGTCCAGCTCCATCGCGCGGGCCTCCTCGAACAGGTCGATGACGGCCTGGCTGTCGCTGCCGAGGGAGAGCGGCGACCCGGCCTCCTGGACCTCGCGAGCGGGCCCGATCCCGTCGGCGAGGTCCCGCTCGGTGGTGGGGCACATGCACACGGTCGTGGCGGAGCCTCCGAGCAGCGCGACGTCCTCGGTGGTGAGGTGGGTCGCGTGCACGGCTGTGGCGCGCGGGCCCAGCACCCCATGGTCGGCCAGAAGGCGGGTGGGCGTCACGCCGTACGCCGCGAGGCAGCCCTCGTTCTCGGCGGGCTGCTCCGACACGTGCGCGTGGATCGGAGCCTGCCGCTCCCCGGCCCACCGGGCGACGACGCCGAGGCCGGCGGCGGGCACGGCGCGGACCGAGTGCACCGCCGCGCCGATTCGGGCGTGGTCCCGGTCCTTCAGCGCGGAGACCCGCTCCGCCCACGCGTCCGCGGAGCCGTCACTGAACCTGAGCTGGGTCTCGTCGGGCGGGAGGCCGAACCCCGACGACAGGTAGCACGCGTCGAGGAGGGTGATCCTGATCCCGGCCTGGGCGGCCGCCTCGATCAGCGCCTCGCCCATCGCGTTCGGGTCGTCGTAGGCCGCGCCACCCGGAGCGTGGTGGAGGTAGTGGAACTCGCCGACGCAGGTGATCCCCGCCAGAGCCATCTCGGCGTAGACGGCCCGCGCGAGCCGGAGATAGCTCTCGGGCGTGAGGGCCGCCGCCACGCGGTACATGATCTCCCGCCAGGTCCAGAACGTGCCGCCGCCGGACTGGGTGGCCCCGCGCAGCGCCCGGTGGAAGGCGTGGGAGTGGGCGTTGGCGAGCCCCGGGAGGACCAGGCCGTCCAGGATGACGGCGTCGCCGGGAGCGGCCGACGCCCGGATCTCACTGATCCTCCCGTCGGAGACCTCGATGAGGACGTCGCTGAGGACGTCGCTGGGGACATCGTTGGGGACATCGTTGGGGACATCGTTGGGGACATCGCGTTCCAGCGTGCCGGTCCAGGCATGCCTGGCCCAGAAACGGCCGTTCACGCGGTCTCCCGCAGCAGGTCTTCGAGGACGTGGGCCAGCGCGGCGACCCCGGCGAGGCAGTCGGCCTCCTCGGCGTGCTCGTCCGGGCAGTGGGACGCGCCGGTCGGGTTGCGCACGAACAGCATGGCGGTCGGGACGGCCGAGGCGAGGATGCCGGCGTCGTGCCCCGCGCCCGTCGGCAGCACGGGAGCCCCACCTGACAAACCGCCGAGCAGCCCGGCCAGGCGATCCCTGAGCTTCCCGTCGAACTCGACGAGCGGCGTGTAGGACTCGCAGGTCACCGTCGCCCCGGCCTCGTGGGTGAGCTCCTTCACGAGCATGTCGAGCGTGCCGGACTCGGGGGCGCGGGAGTCGAGCCACGCGGTGACCCGGGAGGGGATGGCGTTCGTGCCGTTGGGTTCGACGGAGATTTTGCCGAACGTGGCGAGGGCCCCGGCGCGCTCCGCCCCCGCACGGGCGTGGAGAACGGCGGCGGCGAAGGCCAGCATCGGATCGCGGCGGTCCTCCAGGCGGGTGGTCCCCGCGTGGTTGGCCTCACCCCCGAAGTCGAACCGCCACCGGCCGTGCGGCCAGATCGCCGACGCCACCCCGACCGGGGCCTCGCCCAGGTTCCTGCCCTGCTCGACGTGAAGCTCGACGAAGGCGGCGACCCTCGCGAGCCGCTCGTCGTCGCGGCCGATCGCGCCCGGGTCGTAACCTGCCCGCTCCATGGCGGCGGCGAGCGTCACGCCGTCGTCGTCCCGGAGGTCCCGCGCGTGGGCGGGGTCGAGGACACCGGTCATGAGCCGCGACCCGACGCACGCCACGCCGAACCTCGCGCCCTCCTCGTCGCCGAAGTTGACGATCGCGAGCGGGCGGCCTCCCCGCACGCCGCGCTCCCTCAGCGCGTCCCGTTCCCTCAGCGCGTCCCGTTCCCTCAGCGCGTCGAGGGCGGCGAAGGCCGAGACGACGCCGAGCGGCCCGTCGTACGCCCCGCCGTCGGGCACCGAGTCGAGGTGGGAGCCGGTGACGACGGCGTCGCCCCCCGTCGGGTCGCCCCACCAGGCCCACTGGTTGCCGTTCCGGTCGATCTCGTAGGCCAGGCCACGCCGCAGCGCCTGCTCCTCGAACCACGCGCGGCATTCGGCGTCGGCGGACGTCCACGCGTGCCGGCGGTAGCCGCCCGTCGAGCCGTGCCGGCCCACCGGCAGGAGCTCGCGCCACATCACGCGGAAGCCGTCCTCGACCTGCCCGGCCTCCACCTGCCCGGCCTCCACCTGCCCGGCCGCCGCTTGTCCGGGGTCGATCACGCCTCCTCGCCCTCGCGCATCGGGATCCGCACGCCGCGCTCCTCGGCGACCTCGGCCGCGTGGTCATAGCCCGCGTCGACGTGCCGGATGACGCCCATGCCCGGGTCGTTGGTCAGCACGCGGCGGATCTTCTCGCCCGCGAGAGCCGTGCCGTCCGCGACGGTGACCTGGCCCGCGTGGATGGAGCGGCCGATGCCGACGCCGCCGCCGTGGTGGATCGAGACCCACGACGCGCCGGAGGCGACGTTCACCATCGCGTTGAGCAGCGGCCAGTCGGCGATCGCGTCGGAGCCGTCGAGCATCGCCTCGGTCTCCCGGTACGGCGAGGCCACGGACCCGGCGTCGAGGTGGTCGCGGCCGATGACAATGGGAGCCTGGAGCTCGCCCGAGGCCACCATGTCGTTGAACCGCTCCCCGGCCTTGTCGCGCTCGCCGTACCCGAGCCAGCAGATCCGCGCGGGCAGGCCCTGGAAGTGGACGCGCTCCCCGGCCATCCGGATCCAGCGGGCCAGCGACTCGTTCTCCGGGAACAGCTCCAGGATCGCCCGGTCGGTGGCGGCGATGTCCTTCGGGTCGCCCGACAGCGCGGCCCAGCGGAACGGGCCCTTGCCCTCGCAGAACAGCGGCCGGATGTAGGCGGGCACGAAGCCGGGGAAGTCGAACGCCCTGCCGTACCCGGCGAGCTGGGCCTCGCCACGGATCGAGTTGCCGTAGTCGAAGACCTCGGCCCCGGCGTCCTGGAAGCCCACCATGGCCTCGACGTGCCTGGCCATCGACTCGCGCGCCCTGGTCGTGAAGCCCTCGGGATCCTTGGCCGCCTCGGCGGCCATGTCGTCGAACGCCACCCCGATCGGCAGGTAGGCCAGCGGATCGTGCGCCGACGTCTGGTCGGTGACGATGTCGATCTCCGCACCCCGCGCGAGCAGGTCGGGCACGGCTTCCGCCGCGTTGGCCTCGACGCCGATCGAGAGCGGCCTGCGCTGGTCGCGGGCCTCGTAGGCGAGGCGGAGGGCCTCGTCGAGGTCGGCGGCCCGCACGTCGAGGTAGCGGTGCTCGATGCGCCGGTCGATCGACCGGGGGTCGCAGTCGATGCAGATCGCCACACCGTCGTTCATGGTGACGGCGAGCGGCTGGGCGCCGCCCATGCCGCCCAGGCCGGCCGTCAAGGTGATCGTCCCGGCCAGCGACCCGCCGAACTTCTTGGCCGCCACGGCGGCGAAGGTCTCGTAGGTGCCCTGGAGGATGCCCTGGGTGCCGATGTAGATCCACGACCCGGCGGTCATCTGGCCGTACATCGTGAGGCCGAGTTGCTCCAGCCGGCGGAACTCCGGCCAGGTGGCCCAGTCGCCCACCAGGTTGGAGTTGGCCAGGAGCACGCGGGGCGCCCACTCGTGCGTCGTCATCACGCCCACCGGGCGGCCGGACTGCACGAGCAGCGTCTCGTCGGCCTTGAGCGTGGCCAGCGTGCGGGTGATCGCGTCGAAGGAGCGCCAGTCGCGCGCGGCCTTGCCGGTGCCTCCGTAGACGACCAGCTTGTCGGGATGCTCGGCCACCTCGGGGTCGAGGTTGTTCATCAGCATGCGAAGGGCGGCCTCCTGCTGCCAGCCCCGCGTGTTCAGCGTCGTGCCGCGCGGCGCCCGGACTGGACGCGGACCGCTGCTCTGCATGTTGGACCTCCCCGCCGGCCACTGCCGGACCAGTCTAAGACATTCATTCACATCTAAGGAGAATGAATAGATTCAGTCAATAGCAGGCCGCGGCTAATCGGTGAAGAGACCCCGGGCCGCGGCCGAGTGCTCGAACGCCTCCAGCCGGGCCTCGGCCCCCGGGATCTCGTCGACCATCGACTCCAGCAGCACCCGGCCGAGCATCATGGGCGCGCAGGCGGTGTCGAAGACGAGCTGGGTGCCCACCGCCGCCGGCAGCAGGACGTCCGACAGGGTCGCGGCCGGCGCGAAGGCGCTGTCGGCGATGGTCACCACGCTGAGCCCGGCCTTGCGCGCGATGGACAGGGCGTCCATCAGCTCGGCGGGGTAGCGCGGCAGCGCGAAGCAGAGCAGGGCGCTCGCTCCGGCTCCCACCGCCTGCTCGATCCGGTCCGCGAGCATGGACCCGCCCTCGTTGATCAGCCGGACGTCGGGGTGGACCTTGCCCGCGAAGTAGGCGAAGCCGGCGGCCTGGGCGGCGGCCGCGCGCAGGCCGAGCACCAGCAGCGGCCTCGACGGCGCCAGCAGACGGGCCGCCCGCACGACCGGCCCCATGTCGGCCAGCAGCCCCGCGAGGTGCTGCAGGTTGGCGATCTCCGCCAGCACCGCCCGCTGCGGCTCGCTCAGCGACGTGTCCGCGCCCTTCTCGCCGGCGGCCGGGGAGTCGGACACGCCGAGCCCCCGGATCTCCTTGCGCAGCGCCGGGTAGCCGTCGAACCCGAGCGTCATGGCGAACCGGGTCACCGACGGCTGGCTCACCCCCGCCAGCTCGGCGATCTCCACACTGGACAGGAAGGCCGCCTGCGCGGCGTGCTGCACCAGGCAGTGCGCGATGCGCCGCTGCGCCGGGGTCAGCCGGTGCCCTTCGAACAGGCGCAGCAGGCGCGCCTCCGGCGCGGCGTCGTCCGGGTTCATGGCTCTCCAAGGGGGGTGCGTCCGTTACAGCTCGGCCAGGGCGCCGAGGAGGCCCGCCGCCGCCGCCACGTCCGCTGTGAGGGGGCGGTCCTCCATCGACGGATCAAGTGTGGCGTCCGCCAGCGCGTACGCCCGCCCCGCCGGGAGAGAAAGGTCGCTCCACTCCGCCTTCTTCACGTCGTCGCGCTGGCGCAGCGCCCGCACGGCGGCGACCAGCTCACAGCCGAGGACCAGCCGGTACGCCTCGACCATGCGCAGCGCCTGGCGGGACGCCTGCGAGGCGAAGCTCGCCGCCTCCTCCACGCTCCGGGACAGTACGGCGTGGCCGAGCGAGGCCGGGGCGGCGGCGTTGCGCATCTCGGCGATGGCGGCGTTCGCGCTGTATTCGAGGATGAGCATGCCGGAGCCCGCCGACACCTCGTCGGCGAGGAACGGCCGGAGGCCGGTGATGGCCGGTTCGGCGAGGGCCGACAGCCGCGCGGCCGACAGCCGGGCGGTCGGCAGCGTGGCCAGGGAGAGCTGGTCGAGGGCCAGCGCCAGGTGCGCCGAGTAGAAGCCGCCGTGGTGGTAGGCGGCGGGCCCGTCGGGGCCGTCCGCGCTGATCAGCGGGTTCTCCGCGCCGGCGTTCAGCTCGATCGCGAGCACGCGCTCCAGCGCCTCGGACGCCTCCAGCGCAGGCCCGTGGATCTGCGGGAAGCAGCGGAAGGCGTACGGGTCCTGGATGCGGCCGGTCGGCGGGCCCGGCCGGTCGGGCCCGCCCACCACCCGCCGGACCTCCGCCGCGGCGCGGACGTTGCCAGGATGGGGCCGGGCGGCGTGGACCGGCTCGGCGTACGCCTCCAGCGAGCCGCCGACGGCGAGCAGCGAGAGCCCGGCCACGACGTGCGAGGCCCGGAGCAGCCCCTCCACGGCGCTGCGCGCCAGCGCCGCCTGCCCGAGGGTGAGCGCGTTGCTGCTGATCAGGGCGAGCGCGTCGCTCGTTTCGAGGCTGATCGGGAGCGGCGGGGTGGAACGGCGGCCCGCGCCGCCGTCTCCACCGTCGCCACGCTCGCCAGCGTCGGCGGCCACGAGCCAGGGGTGCTCTCCGGCGAGGGCGAGCCCGAGCTGGGACAGCGCGGACAGGTCGCCGGTGCCGACCGCGCCGTACTCGTTGACGAGCGGATGCACCCCCGCCTCCACCGCCGCGGCGAGTGCCTCGACCACCTCGACGCGGAGCCCGGCGCCGCCCGCGAGAAGCTGGTTGAACCGTACGGCCAGCATCGCGCGAACCTGCCTGCCCGGCAGCGGATCGCCGATCCCGCCCGCGTGGCTGCGAAGCAGCCGCAGGCCGTGCAGCCCGAGGTCGCCGGGCGCGACGTCGAGGGTGCGGTTCGCGCCGACGCCGGTGCTGCGCCCGTAGACGCGCCTGGTGGCGACCAGCTCATCCGCCATGCGCCAGGAACTCGCGACGACGTCGAGAGCCCCGGGAGCCGGCTTCACCCGCGCCCCGCCGTCGGCGATGAGCGCCACCGTGTCGCTGTCCAAGCCGCGTCCGTTCAGCTCGATCAGCGGGATGTTCATGTCTGCATTACGAGACGACATCACGCCCACCCCCCTCCTGATCTGCGCAAACGCGAGTAATCAAGACTTAACATTCAACTATTGACATATCTTCATTCATCCAAGAGTCTGCATGACTACATGCAGAACGGCAAGGTGGTGTCAATGATCCGATTCGACTCCGTGACCAAGCGGTTCCCCAACGGCACGACGGCGGTTGACGACCTCTCGGTGGAGTTCTCCGAGGGCGGCATCACCGTGCTCGTGGGGTCCTCCGGCTGCGGCAAGACCACCACGCTCCGGATGGTCAACCGGCTGGTCGACCCCACGACGGGGACCATCACCCTGGGCGGGCGCGACGTCCGCGACCTGCCCGCCGCCCGGCTGCGGAGGGGCATCGGATACGTCATCCAGCAGGCGGGCCTGTTCCCGCACCGCACGGTGCTGGACAACATCGCCACCGTGCCGACGTTGCTCGGCTGGGGGCGGCGCAAGGCGAGGGCCCGCGCCGCCGAGTTGCTGGAGGTCGTCGGCCTGCCCGCCGACGCCGGCAAGCGCTACCCGAACCAGCTCTCCGGAGGCCAGCAGCAGCGCGTCGGCGTCGCCCGGGCGCTCGCCGCCGACCCGCCCGTCCTCCTCATGGACGAGCCCTTCGGCGCCGTGGACCCCGTCGTCCGCGCCCTCCTCCAGGACGAGCTCATCCGGCTCCAGGGCGAGCTGCGCAAGACCATCGTCTTCGTCACCCACGACATCGACGAGGCCGTACGGCTGGGCGACCAGATCGCGATCTTCCGTACCGGCGGCCACATGGTGCAGTGCGCCCCGCCCGCCGAGCTCCTCGCCCGGCCGGCCGACGACTTCGTGGCCGGGTTCCTCGGGTCCGAGCGCGGGCTCAAGCTGCTCTCCCTCGTCACGCTGGCCGGCGTGCCGTACGAGCCGGTCGGGTCCGTACGGAGCACCGCCACCGTGAAGGAGGCGCGCGACGTGGCGGCGGGGCGGTGGCTGCTGGTGGTCTCCCCCGACGGCGGACCGGCGGGCTGGCTCGACACCGACGCGCTCGACGGGCTGCCGGGCGCCTCCGCCGTGAGCGGCCTGGCGCTCGTCCCCGCACGCGGGCTCCGCGACTCCGACTCGCTGCTGTCGGCGCTCAACGAGACGGTCTCCTCTCCCACCGGAGTGGCGGTGCGGGTGGACGCCGCTGGCGTGGTCACCGGCGTCACCGGGCAGGACGTCCTGCACGCCCGCCAGCGGAGCCTGACGTGACCATCGAATGGCAGTGGCTGTCCACGCACACCGATGATCTGTGGGCGCTCACGCTCGACCATCTCGCGACCGCGATTCCGGCCGTGCTGCTCGGCCTGCTGATCGCACTGCCGCTGGCCGTGGTCGCGCATCGCATCCGGCCGCTCCGGGGAGTCCTGCTCGGGCTCTCCAACATCATGTTCACCGTGCCGTCGCTGGCGCTCTTCGTCATCCTGCTGCCGATCACCGGGCTGACCAGGACGACCGCGATCACGGGTCTCACCATCTACACCCTGGTGGTCCTGCTGCGGAACACCGTCGAGGGACTCGACAGCGTGCCCGCCAAGGTGCGGGAGGCGTCGCTGGCGATGGGCAGAGGACGGGTCGGCACCCTTCTTACGGTCGAGCTGCCGCTGGCCCTGCCCGTGATCATGGCGGGGGTCCGGGTGGCCAGCGTCATGACGATCTCCCTGGTGAGCGTGGCCAGCTACATCGGGTACGGCGGGATCGGCCAGCTCTTCACCGACGGCTTCCAGCGGAACTTCCCGACGCCCGTCATCGCCGGAGTCGTCCTCACGCTGCTGCTTGCGCTGGCCGCCGACGCGGTGCTCGTCCTCGTGCAGTGGCTCTGCACCCCGTGGATCCGGAAGGGAGCACACGCGTGATCGACCTGTTGTCGCAGCTGGCGGCCTGGCTGACCTCCTCCGGCCAGTGGGCCGGCCCGGAGGGCATCGCCCAGCGCCTCCTGGAGCACGTCCAGTACTCCCTCCTGTCCACCGTCGTGGCCGCGCTCATCGCCCTGCCCATCGGCCTGTTCATCGGGCATACCGGCCGGGGCGCGTTCTTCGCCATCAACATCTCCGGGTTCGGGCGCGCCCTTCCGACCGTCGGGGTCGTCACGCTCGTCTTCCTCGCCAGCGGGCTCAGCATGACCCCGGTGTACATCTCCCTCATCGCCCTCGCCATCCCGGTGATCGTGACGAACACCTACGCGGGCATGGTCGCGATCGAGGCCGACACCAAGGACGCCGCCCGCGGCATGGGGATGACCGGCCTGCAGTCCCTGTGGCGGGTGGAGATCCCGCTGGCCGCCCCTCTGATCATGACGGGGCTGCGGCTGGCGGCCGTACAGGTCATCTCGACCGCCACGATCGCCGCGTACGTCAGCTTCGGCGGCCTCGGCCGCTACATCTTCGACGGGCTCGCCCAGCGCGACCTCACCCAGGTCCTGGGCGGGGCCGTGCTCGTCGCCGGCCTCGCCGTGACCGTCGACCTCATCCTCGCCGGGCTCAACCGCGTCCTGTTCCGCCATCGCCTCACCTAGTCCCCCGCCTTGTAACCCCCCGCCTAGTCACCCCTCAGTTTGGGAGCCTCCATGAACCGCAGGAACTTCGTGGCCGGCGCGCTCGCGCTCGCCGTGCTGCCCGTGCTCGCCGCCTGTTCCGGGGGCGCCACCACCCTCGACACGCCGGCGTCCGCGCCGGGCTCCGCCGCCGCCGGCGACTCCGCGATCGTGATCGGCACGGCCAACTTCTCCGAAAACCAGATCCTCGGCTACCTCTACGCCGACGTCCTCAAGGGCGCCGGGCTCACGGTGACCGTCAAGCCCAACCTCGGCTCGCGGGAGATCGTGGTGCCCGCTCTGCAGCACGGGGACATCGACCTCCTGCCGGAATATCAGGGCAGCCTCCTGCTCTACTTGGACCCGAAGGCCACCGAGAGCGACTCCGACGCCCTGCAGCAGGCGCTCACCGCCAAGCTCCCGCAGGGGCTGTCCGTCCTGCCGCCGTCGGCGGCCGAGGACGCGGACGTCTTCACCGTCACCAAGGAGAGCGCCGCGAAATACGGCCTGAGCACGCTCGCCGACCTGGCCAAGCACAACGGCAAGCTCGTCTTCGGCGGACCGGCCGAGGACAAGACCCGCCAGATCGGCCTGGTCGGCCTCAAGGACGTCTACGGCGTCGAGTTCAAGGCGTTCAAGTCACTCGACGCCAGCGGGCCGCTGGTCAAGGGGGCTCTCAAGAGCGGCGACGTGGACGTGGCCAACCTCTTCAGCACCGACGCCGACATCGTGAAGAACGGCTGGGTCATGCTGGCCGACCCCAAGCACCTCATCCCGGCCCAGCGGATCGTGCCGCTGATCCGCACCGGCAAGGCCACCGAGACGGTCAAGACGGCCCTCGCCAAGCTCAACACCGCGCTGACCACCGAGGAGCTGAGCAAGCTCGACGCCCTCGTGGACGTCGAGCACCAGGACCCGGACACCGTGGCCGCCGAGTGGTCCAAGGCCCACGGCCTGTCCGGCTGACAAATCAGGTGCCCGGCGACCGGGGGTGGGAGTTCGACGGCAACCGTACGGTGCGCAGGAACGCGGGCAGCAGCCAGGGCCGCGGACCATGGACGATCACCTTGCCGGTGAGCGCGGCCCGCGCCTTGCTGATGCGGCCGAACAGCATCAGGTGGAGCGTCACCGGATCGAAGGACAGCCGCACATCCGCGCCGGGGCCCGGCTCTTCGACGGACACCCGGCCGTCGCGCAGCACCATCGTCACGGGGACGGTGTGCCTGGAGCGGAACTCGACCGCGATGCGACGGGCGTTCGGGGGGGCCGTGTTGTCGTCCAGCAGATGCCCGTATTCGTGGCTGATCATCCCGATGAGGAAGAGATCGAAGAACAGCGCGGCGTCCGCCGGCGGCATCGGCCAGCGCGCGCCCGTGGCGCGGGCGATGTCCCACCCATGGATCAGCAGCTCGTTGATCAGATGAGCGACCACCCCCGCCACGGGCACCCGGGCGCTGCCGAGCCACGTCACCGGCATCCCGGGGTCGAGGTCTTCGCTCGCCCGGAGGATGTCGTCGATGTCGGCGCGCAGCCGCTGGGCGAGGACCCGCGGATCCCGCTCGGTGTAGTGGCCCAGAACCATGTCGTTGAGCTGGGCGACGGTGTCCACCGTGGCGGCCAGGATGTCCCGCTCGATGGTGGGGAACGGGTGCGGGGTCGTGTCCGGCCGCAGGATCGCGGGATACCAGGAGGCGATGGTGCCCACATGCGCGGCGGTCTCGGCCACCGACCACTCCGCGGTCACCTTGGCATGGGGATCGCGCGTCGCGCACACCATGTCCGCGAACCGCTCGCCGGTCTCTCTGAGGGAGCTACGTGCCGCCTCCCACTGACTGTGCGTGATTTCCCCGGCCACGTTTCCGCCCTCCAGAGCTCTCTGGACCGTGCTCTCTGGACCGTGCTCTCTGGACCGTGCTCTCTGGACCGTGCTCTCTGGACGGGGTCAGGCTACCAAGCGGCCGGCGGGCCGCCGTTATCCTCGCGTGCGCTTAAGCTCGCGTGGCGATCCGGAACGGCATGGAGGCAGACCGATGAGCGACTCGACATCTTCCGCGCGGAGCACACGGACGGCGGAGGCCGCGTTGCACGAGGTCGCCCCCGGCGTACATGCCTGGATCCAGCCCGACGGCTCGTGGTGGGTCAACAACGCGGGCGCCGTCATCGGCGACGACGGCGACGGGGGCGACGGGGGCGACGGGGGCGTGGTGCTGATCGACACGTGCGCCACGGCGGCGCGGACCCGGCGGTTCCTCGGGGCGGTCGACGCCGTCTCCGGTGGAGCGCCGGTGCGGCTGGCCGTGAACACGCACCTGCATGGCGACCACACGCACGGCAACGCGCTGCTCCCCGAGTCGGCCGTCATCGTCGGCCACCAGGCGACCCGGGACGGGATCCTGGCCGACACCCTCCTCGCGCACACGCCGCCGGTGTGGTCGCCGTCACCCGACTGGGGGATCGCCGCCCACCGCCCGCCCACCGTCGTCCTGCGGGACGAGCTGACGCTCTACGCCGGGGACCGGCGGATCGAGCTGTCGCATCCGGGATATGCGGCGCACACCCAGGGCGACGTCGTGGCGTGGCTTCCCGGCGAGCGCGTGCTGTTCACCGGCGACCTGATCTTCCACCAGGTCACTCCGCTGGTCTTCATGGGGAGCCTGGAGGGAGCGCTCGACTCGCTCCGCTGGCTGGAGCGGTTCCCGGCGGAGCTCGTGGTGCCGGGTCACGGCCCGCTGATCGACGGGGACGGCTTCGCGGACGTCCTGGAGACGCACGCCCGGTATTACCGCTTCGTCCTGGACACCGCCCGGCGGGGCCGTTCCGAGGGTCTCACCCCGCTTCAGGCGGCCGAGCGCTGCGACCTGGGCGAGTTCGCGGCGTGGCCGGACAGGGAGCGCATCGTCCTCAACCTGCACCTCGCCTACGCCACCGCCGACGGCGCAGCGGTCGATCTCTTCGCCGCCTTCGACGACGCCATCACGTTCAACGGCGGCCCCCTCCACTGCGCTCTTTAGGCTCTTCAGGGCCTCTCAGGCTCTCTTCAGGCTGTCAAAGCCGCTGGGCGCCACGCCCCGGCCTGTGGGCCGGACGGCGTGACGCCCAGAGTTCGCGCTCGCGGGGTCAGGCGGCCTGTCCGGCGCGGAGGGCCTTCAGCGCTCCGCCCCAGGCGACGACCTGGTCCAGCGTGGCATTGAGCGTGTCCTCCTGGTGCGCCCCGGGGGCGAAGACGCTGAAGTTCTCGAAGTCGGTGAACAGGGACAGCGCCACCTGAGAACGCACATCGGCGACCTGCAACTCGCCCATGATGAGCCGGAGGTGCTCAACGGCGCGCGTCCCGCCCACGCTGCCGTAGCTCACGAAGCCCGCCGCCTTGTTGTTCCACTCCGCGTACAGGAAGTCGATGGCGTTCTTCAGCGCGCCGGAGGTGGAGTGGTTGTACTCGGGCGTGACGAACACGAAGGCGTCGAACGAGGCGATCTTCTCGGCCCACGCCTTCGTGTGCGGCTGGCTGTACTGGCCCAGAGAGGGCGGGAGCGCCTCGTCGAGGTGGGGGAGGTTGTAGTCCTTGAGGTCGACGAGCTCGTACTCGGCGTCATCCCGCTTCGACGCGATGTCGAACACCCAGTTGGCCACGGCCTCGCCGTTCCGGCCCGGCCGGGTGCTGCCCAGGATGATGGCTACCTTGGTCATTGTCCTACTCTTTCCCTCGATTAAAAATCTGTCAGGCCGATCATCTGGTTGATCGATCAACCATATCGCACCACAAACCCGCATGACACGTCAACCATTCCGCCGTATTCTTGACACATGAGTGAGGTCCGATGGCTCGACGATCGGGAGCAGCTCGTCTGGCGGGGGTTCCTCTCCATGCAGTCGCGCCTGTTCAGCCGGCTGGAACGCCAACTCCAGCGCGAGACCGGGCTGTCAGGCGCCGACTACGCCGTGCTGGTCAGCCTCTCCGACTCGCCCGACGGCAGCCTCAGGCCCTTCGAGCTCGGAGCGGAGGTCGACTGGGAGAAGAGCCGCCTGTCCCATCACCTGCGGCGCATGGCCGACCGCGGCCTGGTGAAACGCCACACCTGCGACACCGACGGCCGCGGCGCCGTCATCCTCATCACCGACGCGGGCCGCGAGGCGATCGAGAAGGCCGCGCCGTACCACGTGGAGGAGGTCAGGCGCTGGTTCATCGACCTGCTGACTCCCGAGCAGCTCCAGACCCTCGCGCAGATCTCCCAGACCGTGATCGAACGGCTCGCCGCCGAAGACCCCGGCCCCTGACTGCGCGGGCCGGGGCGGCGCAGGATGGGTGCGTTTCCGCCTCTGGCAGCACCGACGGAGGGTCATGTACCTTCGCCCACTTTCTCGTCCTTGACGAGCGATGGCCAACGACGGGCAAAGCTGCCCGAGCAGGGCGGCGATCCAGGGCGCGGGCCCGCGTATGCGGTTTAGGCTAGTTTCGGCTGGTTCGTCCACATGCCAGTAAGTACCGGCGGATTCCCCCACTCCGGCAGCGGTTCGAGGGAAGGAAGTTGGACATGACGCTGATTGGGTGCGTCCACGAGCTGGAGAAGCTGGAAGAGAGCGTCACCGGCCTGCGATCGCAGCTTGACCGGGCGATCGACCGGCAGCGGCGCTTCGCCGCCGACGTCTCGCACGAGCTCCGCACACCCGTCGCCGGTCTTCGGGCACAGCTCGAGGAGGCACAGCTTAACCCCGGCGAAACGGACCTGAACGGCCTGATCGATCGCGCCCTGCGCGATGTCGACCGGCTGCAGGCGATCATCACCGACCTGCACCTGCTGGCACAGCTGGAGGCGTCCACCACGCCGTCGCCCCGGGAACGGGTGGACCTCGCCGAGCTGGTCCAGTCGGTGGTCTCCCGGCGGGTGGACATACGCCAGGTCAAGCTGCAGCTCGAGCGCGGTGTCGTGGTGAGCGCCGTCCCAGCCAAGATCAGCCGTGCGCTCATCGAGCTGCTCGACAACGCCCAGCGGCATGCCAAGCGAACCGTCCAGGTGTGGGTCCGCCGCATCGACGACACGGCCGAGATGGCGGTCGCCGACGACGGCGAGGGAATCACGTTGCCCGACCGGGAGCGAATCTTCGAACGGTTCGCCCGGCTCGACGAGGCGCGCTGCCGCGACCGCGGCGGCACAGGTCTCGGCCTGCCCATCGTCCGCGCCGTCGCCACCGCCCACCAAGGCACGGTCGGGGTCGAGGACTCACCTATCGGCGGCGCGGCCTTCGTGATCCACCTTCCGCTGGCCGACGTCTCGGCGCCGGCGTCGCCCACTCCCGTCCCCGGGGGGTATGACGCCACCAGCTTCACGCCCAGCTCCTGAAGTCCTTTCGCCGGAGCGAAAGGTCGCTGTCCACAATCGGCCACTACCGATGGTTAGCAAATACTCGCAATCCGCTGCCAGGCGGTACATCAACGGCGATAGTCGGAGGGTTCAGGTTTTCCCGAGACCGAAAGGCCACGATGAAATCCTCCGCCCGGCACGCCTTATCCCGGCACGCCTTAGCCCGATACGCGCTGGCCCTCCTGCTGGGAGCCGCGACAGTCGCCCTGTCCCCGCTCCTCGCCACGCCGGCATCCGCGACCCCGCCAGAGGTGGCGTTGTCGCTGTCGTCCGCACAGGTCAACACCGGCGACTCGGTGACGGTCACGGCGACCGTCACCAACATCCACGGCTTCACCGTCCTCAACGCCACCGCGCGAGTGTTCAGCAGCCCGGCGAGGCTGCCGTCGTTCGCCACGCTGACCGGGTGTGAGGGCGCGATCGGCCCCTGCACCACCCTGTCGGACGGCGGCGGCCCCATCGGCTTCGAGGCGCCGGTCGGAGCCCTTTCGGGCGGAGCGTCGGCGACCGTCGTCTTCACTCTGTCGATCGCGCAGGACGCGGAGGACGGCGACCAGACCATCCGTGGCCAGCTCGGCGGCTCCAACTACGCGTCGGACGTGGCGGACGGGCCGGTGCTGACCATCCTCGGCCAGGCGGACGCCGCCGTCGGCCTCACGGCACAGCCCAAGCTCGCACTGCTGGTACCGAAGATCGAGTTCACCGTGCGGGTGACCGACAACGGGCCGGCCGCGCTGCGCGGTTCGACTGTCACGACCCCGCTGCCGGCGGGTCTCACCGCCGTGTCGAGCGACTGCGGCACCACCTCGGGGACCGTCACGTGCACCACCGGGCCGGTGGCGCCGGGATCGTCGGTGACGAGGAAGTTCTCCGTGCCCGTGGGGCTGCTGTCCATCGGCGTGCCGTACACCTTCACGGCGACGCGAACGGCGTCGGCGCCGCTCGATCCGGTCAGCGGGAACGACTCCGCCCAGGTCCAGTGCACCGTGGTGTCCGTCGTGCTGGTGACCTGCCACTAGGGCCCCTTAGTAAGCCGGCCAGGCAACCCGTCGCCGTGATCACGCAGGGTTGCCCGGGAAGCTCGGGGACGTGCCCCTCCCCGTCCGGCGCCCGGGGAGGGGGCGCGACGGGTGGGCGGGGAGTGCGGTCAGGAACCGGCCCCGCAGGTCAGGCTGGGCTCCGGTGTGTAGACGGTGTGGAACTTCTGCTTGCGGACGACCTCTCCGTCCTTGCGGAAGATCCGCCACACGTCGATGGCGAAGCCCTCGACGCCGGTCATGGGGATGCAGCGGGGGCCGGAGTCGGTCAGCGTGGCGAAGCCCTTCACGTTGTAGCGGGCCGAGCTCTGCGACTCGATGTCGAAGCGCTTGGTGCTCCAGAACTGCACCGTGAGAGAGGTGCTGGTGTACGACGTCTTGATCAGCACGCCGTACGGCGAATCATTGCGCCAGCGGAAGTCGGGCTGTGGGTAGGACACCGTCGACTCCCGCCCGGCCGGGTAGCGCGAGATGTAGAACGAGTGCGGCGTGTGCTGCACGTCCTGGAAGCCGCCGAAGAACACGGCGTTGAACATCGTCGTGGCGAACTGCGAGACGCCGCCGCCCACGGCGTTGACGTACCTGCCGTTGAGGATCATCGGCGCTTCCACGAATCCCCGCGCCTTGTCGCGCTCGCCCACCACGCCGTTGAGGGAGAAGGTCTCTCCGGGCATGACGACGTGGCCGTCCACGATGTCCGCGATGCGGTGGATGTTGGTGACGCGTGGCGCGCAGCAGGGATGGGCGGTCGTGAACGAGCCGACCTTCTCGGCAACCCCCAGCCCGCGCGCCTGCTCGGTGGTCAGCCGCGGCTTCCCCCGCGTGACAGGGACCACGACGGTACGGCTGCCGCCGCCGGTGACGGCGTCGGCGACGGATCTGCCGAGCGCGGCCGCGTCGATCCCCCTGCCTTCACGGGCGGGGACCACGCGCGGCTTGCCGTTCACGATGGTGAAACCGGCGTCCTTCGGCGCGAGATCCGCACCGATGAGGTCGTCCTGGAGCTCCACTGCGACCGAGGCCGCGTCGAAGGAAGGCCGCATCGCGCCGTCGCCGTCCGAGGCGAAACGCAGGTGGGCGGCGAGTTGTCCGGGCGTGAGCGTGGCCTGCCGCGACCCGTTCGTCAGCTTGACGGGAGCCGCGACAGCCGTACGGGCCGTGGTGTCCGCGACGCGACCCACCTCGCTCGCCGGGACCTTCGGACGGACGACGCCGATCGGGAGCGGGACGGGGCCGTCCGGCTGGAGATAGGCCGCGCGCAGCGTCCTCGCCGCCTCTGCCTGGTCGAGAGCCCGCCCGGCCCTCGGGAGTACGGCCTGCGGTTCGAGGCCCCGGTAGCTCACGCGGCCCTCCCGCGCCGGCTTGTCGACGGTCGTGGCCAGCTCGGCGACGGCCACCGTGAGCCGCTCCTCGTCGACGTCCACCCGAGGCGCGAGCTCTCTCGTGCCGAGCAGCGCCCGCACCACACCGGCCGGGCTCGGCCATCCTCCGCCCGCCGCGGCGACCGTGCCCGGATAGTCGACCGACAGGCCGATCGCGTCCGGCGAGAGCCGCACCCGCTTTCCGGCGACCTCCGCGGTCACGGGACGGGCGGCGGTCGCGGCCATCTCCCGCCGCAGCCTGCTCTCCGCCGCCGCCGGGGAGAGACCGCCGATGCCGACTCCCGCGACCCGGGTGCCGGGCGGGACCTTCCCGGACAGAGCCGCCGCAGCCACGACGTAGCCCACGACCGCGAGCGCCAGGACGGCCGTGACCCCGAGGATCGCCGCCTTGCGCCGCCGGCGACCGCTGGGGGCCGAGCCGGGCTCGCCAGGATCGATGGAGGACATGCGGGGCGTCAGTTCACCGGCTCGCCGGGGAGCCGTCGCCGGCTGGCAAACCACGCTGGGGAGAAACGCCGCATATCACACGGACACGGTATCCATGAGGACAGAACACGCGGACGCCGGGTCCGTTATGGGCACTGGACCGAGGTCCGTTATGGGCGCCTGGCCGCGGGCTAAAGTGCGTCCATGGAGATCAGCCAGTCGCACAAGCTCGCCAACGTCTGTTACGACATTCGCGGTCCAGTGCTGAAACGAGCGGCCCAGCTGGAAGCCGAAGGCCATCACATCCTGAAGCTGCACATCGGCAATCCTGCGCCGTTCGGGTTCGAGGCTCCCGAGGAGATCGTCCAGGACATGATCCGGAATCTCCCGCACTCCCATGGCTACGGCGACTCCAAGGGCATCTTGTCCGCGCGGAGGGCCGTCGTCCAGCACTACGAGGAGCGCGGCCTCGCGGGGCTGACCGTCGAGGACGTCTATCTCGGCAACGGCGTGTCCGAGCTCATCGTGATGGCGTTGCAGGCGCTGCTCAACAATGGCGACGAGGTGCTGATCCCCGCGCCCGACTATCCGTTGTGGACCGCGGCGGTGTCGCTGAGTGGCGGCACCCCGGTGCACTACATCTGCGACGAGCAGGCCGGCTGGTTTCCGGACCTCGACGACATCGAAGCGAGAATCACCGACCGCACCAAGGCGATCGTCATCATCAACCCGAACAATCCGACGGGGGCGGTCTACCCGCGTGAGCTCCTGGAGCGTCTCGCCGGCCTCGCCCGGCGGCGCGGGCTCGTCGTGTTCGCCGACGAGATCTACGACCGCATCCTCTACGACGGCGCGGTCCACACCTCGATCGCGACACTGGCGCCCGACCTGCTCTGCCTGACCTTCTCCGGCCTGTCGAAGACCTACCGGGTGTGCGGATACCGCTCCGGATGGATGGCCATCTCCGGAGCGAAGGACCGGGCGGAGTCGTACATCGAGGGCCTGGACATCCTCGCCAACATGCGCCTGTGCCCCAACGTGCCCGGCCAGCACGCGATCCAGGCCGCGCTCGGCGGCCGGCAGACGATCAACGACCTGGTCAGGCCCGGCGGCCGGCTGTACGAGCAGCGTGAGCGGGCGTGGAAGCTGCTCAACGAGATCCCCGGCGTGAGCTGCGTCAAGCCGGAGGGCGCCCTGTACGTCTTCCCCCGGCTGGACCCCGAGATGTACCCGATCTCCGATGACGTGCGCTTCGCCCTCGACCTGCTGGAGAAGCAGCGGATCCTCGTGGTGCAGGGCACCGGCTTCAACTGGCCCCGGCCCGACCATCTCCGCATCGTCACCCTGCAGCACGCCGACGACCTGGAAGAGGCGATCGGCCGCTTCGGCGCCCTGCTGGCCACCTACCGGCAGTGACACGTGAGAGAGGCGGCTTTCCGATGACGACAGGCTGGGTTCCCGTCCCTGAGGGCTCGCACTTCCCCATCCACAACCTGCCCTACGGGATCTTCTCGCCGCGCGGGGAGCGGGCGCGGGCCGGAGTGGCCATCGGCGAGCAGGTGCTCGACCTCGCGGCCGCGCTCGGCGACGAGGTGTTCGCGGGCGGCTCGCTCAACGCGTTCCTGGCCCAGGGCCCCGGCCGGTGGGCCGCCGTCCGGAGGCTGATCACCGAGCTGCTCACCGACGAGAGCCGCCGCGCTGAGGTGGAGCGCGCTCTGCACCGCCTCAGCGACGTGACACTCCACCTGCCGTTCGAGGTCGCGGACTACGTCGACTTCTACGCCAGCGAGCATCACGCGGCCAACCTGGGCCGGATGTTCCGCCCCGGATCCGAGCCGCTCACGCCGAACTGGAAGCACCTGCCCATCGGCTACCACGGGCGCGCGGGCACCGTCGTCGTCTCGGGCACCCCGGTCGTACGGCCGCGCGGGCAGCGCAAGACGCCCGGCGAGGACGCGCCGACATTCGGGCCGACGCTGCGGCTGGACATCGAGGCGGAGGTCGGCTTCGTCGTCGGCGTGCCCAGCCCCCTCGGCACGCCGGTGCCGACGACGGACTTCTCCCGGCATGTGTTCGGCGTGGTGCTCGTCAACGACTGGTCCGCCCGTGACATCCAGTCGTGGGAGTACGTGCCGCTCGGCCCGTTCCTCGGCAAGTCATTCGCCACCTCGGTCTCGCCGTGGGTCGTGCCGCTGGAGGCCCTGGCCGCCGCCAGGGTGCCGGGCCCCGTCCAGGAGCCGCCGCCCCTGCCGTACCTCGGCGTGGCGGAGCCGTGGGGGCTCGACCTGACGCTCGAAGTGCGGCTGAACGGGCACACGGTGTCCCGGCCGCCCTACTCGTCGATGTACTGGACCCCCGACCAGATGCTCGCGCACATGACCGCGGGCGGCGCCTCGTTGCGCACCGGCGACCTGTTCGCCTCCGGCACCGTCTCCGGGCCGGATCGCGGCCGGCGGGGCTCCCTCATCGAGCTCTCCTGGTCCGGCGCCGAGCCCCTCACCCTCCCCGACGGATCGGTCCGCTCGTTCCTGGAGGACGGTGACACGGTCACCATCACCGCCACGGCTCCCGGCCCGTACGGCACGCGCATCGGCTTCGGCGAAGTCACCGGACGCGTCCTCCCCGCCGTCGACGCCCCCTGACTCGTAGGTGTCCGCGTAGACGGCAGCCGGCAACCGGCAACCGGCACACGTACCGGGCCAGTGGGTGGTCGCCGGGCGGCCGGCCAGCAGCCCCGCCGCGGCGTACACCAGCGACCCGGTGCACACGCTCGTCATCAGCGGCACCCGTTCCCGCTGGTCGCGCACCCACGTCAGGTGGTCGGCGTCCTTCAGCTGCGGACGGGTTCCGGCCCCGCCCGGATGGACGAGCATGTCCAGCGGCCCCACGTCGGCGAACCCGCGGTCGGCGTGCAGGGTCAGCCCCTTGGCTGCGCGCACCGGCCCCGCCTCCCTGGCGAACGCCACCAGCTCGGCCTCGCCGGGACACGCCCGCGCCCATATTCCGAACACTTCCCACGGCCCGACCGCGTCCAGCTCTTCGACCTGGTCGAACAGCAAGATTCCGATTCGCGTCACGCCGCCAGTCTGCCATCCGAGCGTCCGCCCTGCCCTGGGCGTGTCAGCGTAGGAGAAGGTTCAGCAGCACGGTGAGCACGATGGAGGCGATGATCGAGCAAGCGATCATGGTCAGGCATCCCGCGGCACCGCCCACCGGGCGAACTCTGAAGTTACGCGCCATGCTGCCGCCCTACCCCCGGACGACCCTGTGAACCTCCGGCATTCCGGCCGTCCTCATCGGTTAACCAGGCGATTCGCGGGTAGGCGACCGCCCCGCCGAAAGGCCGGTCCGCACCCGGCGCGGAAGTTGACCATGGCAATAGTGCTGGTATTCCGGCCCTTGGACAGCACTGACGTCATGATCGATTCCTTGCGCCGGTCACAAGGCTCCGTGTCGCTTACGCGGTTTCCTGCTGTACGGCTGCCGCCGCGCCGACGAGGCCGGTGTCGGAACCCAGGGCGGCCGGGAGGATCTCGATGCCATGGGTGAACGTCAAGGTCGCGTGGGCGCGCACCGCCTGGCGGAGAGGGTCGAGCAGGACGGCCCCCGCCTGGGCGACGCCCCCGCCGACGACCACCACCCGGATGTCGGTCACCGCCGCGGTGGCGGCGACGGCGACGGCGAGGGCGTCGGCCGCCCGCTGGAACACGGCGACGGCGACGGGATCTCCTCGCATGGCCGACGCCGCGACCCCGGCCGCGGTGGGAACCACGTCGGTTGATGTGCCGGTTCCGTCGGCGGAGGGGCTCCAGCCGTTCCGCAGCGCCCAGCGGGTGATGGCCGGTCCGCTGGCGATGGTCTCGACGCAGCCGCGGGCACCGCACGGGCAGGGCTCCCCGGTGGGGTCCACGACGATGTGCCCAACATGACCGGCGTTTCCGCTCGGGCCCTGATGCACCCGGCCACCGAGGACGAGCCCGCCTCCGATGCCGGTGGAGACCGTGACGCAGAGCGCGTCCGGCCGGCCGCGCGCCGCGCCGTACCGGTGCTCGGCGGCGGCGATCGCGACGCCGTCCCCGATGAGCCGCACCGGGAGCGGGCCGGCGAGTGCGGCCACCCGGTCGAGGAGGGGGAAGTCCCGCCACGCCGGCACGTTGACCGGGCTCACCGTTCCGCTGTGGACGTCCACCGGACCCGCGCTGCCGATGCCGACCGCCTCGACGGAGCGCCACTCCGGCAGGCCCATGAGGTCGGCGAGCGCGCCGGCGACCGCGCCCATGACCGTCTCGGCGGGCTCATCGGCGGGAGTGGGGCGGACCGCACGCCGCAGCACCGTGCCGTCCGCCGCCACGATTCCGGCCGCGATCTTCGTGCCGCCGAAGTCGATCGCGGCGACGAGCCGTCCGTCAAACGCCATCGGCGGCCTGCTCCCTTCCTCTTCCCTGGGCCCGAGGGTCCGCGACCTCAGGCGTACGTCTCCACCTGGGCTTCGCCGCCGGGGGTCAGGCCGTCCAGTGCGAGCAGCCTGGTCACGGCCTGCTGCGCGGTCACGATGTCCTCCAGCGCCCCCGGCACACCCGTGAGTGGCGGGACGCCGGTGGTCACCATAGCGTGAAAGGCCGCGAGCTCCCGCTCGAAGGACGGGGTGACGTCACCGAACGCCAGGCGGCCCTCGGCGCTCACGTCGGTGAGCTCGGTGGACGCGCCCAGCAGATACGGCGTGGGGAAGACCACCTCGAACGTGCCGGTCGCGTGGTGCACGGCCACGGTCTCCCGGTAGGCGGGGTAGTCCTCCAGGTAGTGCCAGTGGATGGCGTAACGGCCACCGGCCCGCAGCGGTCCCGCCATCTCGACCGAGCGCCCGCCCGCTCCCGGCCAGGTCGTCACGTGATCGACGTCGGCGGCCCCGCCCGCGAGCAGGCGCAGCAGCGACAGGTCGTGGCAGATGCTGTTGAGGATGGTCATGTAGAGCCCCCGCGCCTGGGGAGGAGCGTCCCCGATGGCGGCGCGGATCAGCTCGTCCTCCCCCGTCCGCAGCCTGCCGATCACCTCGGCGGGCACGTCGGCGGGGGGCGGGGGGAGCCGCGCGAAGGCGAGTTGCGAGCTGTCGCTCGGGTGCAGGACGGTCACCTGGATGGCGCGCACGTCGGCGGGCCGTCCGGCGACCCGCTGGACGGCGGGGTCGTACTGCTTCATGTACCCGACCATCAGCCGGGGCCGCTCGGGATCCTCCAGTTCGGCGATCTCGGCCGCCTCGGCGCGCGTGTACGCCAGGGGCTTCTCGCACAGCACGGCGTAGCCCCGGCGGAGCGCGTCCACGACCACGCGGCCGTGCGAGCCGGAGGTCAGCACCACCACGGCGTCGAAGCCGCCCGCGTCGAGCATCTCCGTCACGTCGGTGTAGCGCCCGGCCACGCCGTACCTGTCGGCCATCCGCGCGGTGAGCGACGCCGACAGGTCGCAGAGGGCGACCACCTCGAACAGGTCGCCGCGCCGCTCCAGCAGGGGCAGGTGGACCGTCTGCGCGATGACGCCGAGCCCGGCCACCGCGACCTTGAGCCTCACAGGCCCACACCCCTCAGGAACTCGCGGTTGGCCCGCTGGTCGGCGAGGATCGCGTCGAGGTCCTGGCCGGTCGCCGGAGCGTCCTGCTCGATCACGATCCAGCCCTCGTAGCCGACCTCGCGGAGGGCGTCGGCGAACCCGGCGATGTCCACCTCGCCCTGTCCCAGCGCGGGGAAGCAGCCGTTGGCCACCGCCGTGGTCAGGTCGCCGCCCTGGGCGAGGACCGTACGGCTGGCGTCCTTGATGTGGACCTGGGTCACCCGGTCCGACCAGGCCTTGAGCGCGGCGACGGGGTCGCCTCCGGCGAGCCAGAGGTGGCCGGTGTCGAGGCAGATCCCGACGTCGGTGAGCTCAAGGAGCTTCTCGACGTCGGCCGCGGTCTCCACGTCGGTGCCGAGGTGGTAGTGGAAGGCCGGTTCGAGACCCGCCTGGCGGCACACGTTGGCCGCGATCTGCACCCGGGCGGCGAACTCCGGCCACGCCTCGCCGGGGATCCCGGGAGCCACACCGCCGGGCTTGGCGAACCTGGCGACGTTGCTCGGGCACGCCAGCGTCGGCCTGGGGGCGAAACGCGGGTCGTCCACGGGCACGCTCGTGAACACCTCAAGCGCCGCCCGCAGCCCGGCGAGGTCGGCCTCGAACCCGTCGGCGTCGCCGTACCGGAGGTCGACCCAACCGCCCGCCAGCCCGAGCCCTGCCCGCACGAGGTCATCCGAGTGCAGGTAGCCGATCGGGCCGGAGTCGACGCCGTCGTAACCGGCCTCGGCCATTCCGGCGAGCAGTTCGCCCGCCCCGATCAGGTCGGTATTGCGGCTGTAGATCCCGAAGTTCACGGGGGCGCTGGCCACCCGTGTCGCCGTGACTGCCAAGAGACTTCTCCGATTCACGTGAAGGACAGGACCCAGGACCAGGTATAGGTGCCGGGACCGACGAGATACGGCGGCAGCGCGTCGGGCCCGCAGGAGGCCGTGCCCAGGCCGCGGTGGGCCGCGTCGATGTGGACGACGCACCGCGTCAGGGGAACCAGCTCGTCATGGTGCGAGGCCGCCGCGAGGTCCTCGTCGCGGTGGCGGGTGACGCTCACCTGGCGCGGCTCGTCGAGGTCGACGGCGAGGCGGCCCGCGCCACCGGTCAGCGCGAACCGGCGCACGGCGTGCCTGCCGCCGCTCTCCTGCGGCCGGACGTACGGCGTGAAGAGCTCTTCCACCCCGGCACGGTACGCGCCGACCGGGCCGCCCGTGCGGCGGTCGGGATAGGTCTCCCAGGGGCCCTGCCCGAACCATTCGAACGCGTCGAACCCGGACACCGTCTCCCAGACCGAGCCGACCCGGGCCACGTCGGCGAGCGCGTCCGGCAGCACGGCGGTCTCCTGAATGAGAATGCCGCCGGCGAGGGGCGTGAGCGCCTGCTCGTGCGCGATGGACACGCCTCGCGCCCCGACGTACTCGGCCCGGACGACGATCCGGCCGTCCTGCCGTACGACATCGAGGGGTTCGCGGGTCAGCGCGTGGAGGCCCTGCTCCTCCCAGCGGGCGGCGATCCCGCCGATGCGGTCGTTGTCGGTCGGGGCACGCCACAGGCTCAAGGTGGGCGGGCTCGCCAGCAGCGGGTGGACGAGCAGCCCCTCGCCGTCGACCTCGACCGGCCACGACGCGTCGACCTCGGCCGGCCACGGCCCGGAGATCGCTCCCGCGCGGGCGAGCAGGTCACGGCCCTCGTCGCGCAGCCGGACCTGGGGCAGGCAGACCGTGGTTCCGGCGGGCGCCCACGGCAGGTCGTGCCGGGTGGTCACCCGCAGGGTCAGCCACGCCTCGCTCAGCCCGGCCGGCTCGCTCAGCCCGGCCAGCAGCTCGGACGGCGCTTCGACCGTCGCGGAGCCGCCCGCCGGGATCGGGGGCAGTTCGGCCGGGGCTGTCCGGAGCGGACCGCCGGGCGCGGCGAGTTCCCACTCGGCGGTCAGCCACGAGAGGTCCCGGAAGTGCTGCCGGTTGTGCACCACCACCCGGACCGAGCCCGCACCGGAACCCGAGTCGTCGAGCGTGATCCGCACGGGGGCGGCGATCTCGCGGTGCTCGAACATGACGGGCTTGGGGGTGCGGTCGGGGAAGACCACGCCGTCGATGCAGAAGTTGCCGTCGTTGGGGTGGTCGCCGAAGTCGCCGCCGTAGGCCCACCGGTAGCCGGGCTCGGTGACTCCCGCCTCGTAGCCGCCGCCGGGCGCGGGGCGGCCGTCTGCAGCCCGCTGGAGCAGGCCGTGGTCCCAGAACTCCCAGATGAAGCCGCCCTGCAGACCGGGGGTGGACTCGATGGCCGCCCAGTAGTCCGAGAGCGAGCCGTTGCTGTTGCCCATCGCGTGGGAGAACTCGCACAGGATGAGCGGCCTGGTCTGCCTGCCGGAGCGGGCATATCCCACGATCTCGTCGATGGAGGCGTACATCGGGCAGGCGATGTCGCTGGCGACCTTGCCGTGCTCGTAGTCGTACTTGATCGCGCCCTCGTACTGCAGCGGGCGCGTCGGGTCGTAGCTCCGCAGCCACCCGGCCGCGGCGTCGTGGTTGACGCCGTAGTCGCTCTCGTTTCCGAGCGACCAGATGATCACGCTCGGGTGGTTCTTGTCCCTGCGGACCATCCGCGACACCCGGTCGAGGAAAGCGGGCAGGTACGCCGGGTCGTCGGCGATCTCCGTGCCGTTGGCGTGGCTCTCGATGTTCGCCTCGTCGACGACGTAGAGGCCCAGCTCGTCGGCCAGGTCGAGGAGCGCGGGGTCGTTCGGGTAGTGCGAGGTCCGGACGGCGTTGAAGCCGAACTGCTTGATCGTCACGAGGTCGGCGCGCATGTCCTCGACCGAGACCACGCGGCCGGTCCGCGGGTGGAAGTCGTGCCGGTTGACGCCCCGGATGTAGACGCGGACGCCGTTGACCAGCAGGTCCCTGCCGACGATCTCCACGTTCCGGAACCCGGCCCGGTGCCGCGTCTCGTCGGCCACCGTGCCGTCGGGGCGGAAGAGGCGCACGGTCAGGCCGTACAGCTCCGGCGTCTCGGCGCTCCACGCCCGTACGGCGGGCACGGTGGCCCGGAACCGGACGCGGCCGAGCCAGCGGGAGTTCTGCTCCCGCTCCACGAGCAGCGCGGCGTGGTCCCCGTCGACCTCCAGCTCTCCAACAGCCTCGCCGGCCTCGCCGTCCAGCGACGCGGCGACACGCCAGCCCTCGGGCAGCGGGCCGTCGGCCGACTTCACCTGGACGTCGACGGTCAGGTCTCCGGCTCCGCCGTCGGCGAGGGCCGCCCTGATGTGGACGTCGTCGACGAACAGCCGGTCGGTAGCGTAGAGGAGCACGGGGCGGGTCACGCCGCCGTGCCACCACTGGTCCTGGTCCTCGACGAAGGTGGCGTCGGACCACTTGACCACCGTGAGCCCGATCGTGTTGGGCTCGCCGGGCCGTACGGCATGGGTCACGTCGAACTCACCGGCGAGGTGGGAGTCCTTCCCCATGCCGACGTCTGTGCCGTTCACCCGGACCAGGACGACGCTCTCCGCGGCTCCGACGTGCAGGACGACGCGACGGCCCGCCCACTCGGCGGGCACGTCTACCTCCCGCTCGTAGACGCCCGTCGGGTTGGCCGACGGCGGGCGCGGCGGGAGGTCCGGCCAGGGCATCTGGAAGTTCGTGTACTGCGGCCGGTCGGCCACGCCGTGGATGTCGTCGAAGTCCTGCATCGTCCAGCAGCCGGGGACGTCGATCTCCGTCCACCGGCCGGCGAGGGACGCGTCAGGCCGCGGCAGGAGCTGGAACCGCCACCGGCCGTCCAGCGTGATCCCCCGGTGTCGTACGGCGTGCGCGGGCAGGCGGCGCCATCCGGTGATCTCGGGCGCTTCCCATACGGGCAGGTCAGCCACGCAGGGCTCCCTTCACGGCGTCGGCGACGAAGCCGCGGGCGAACAGGGCGAACACCACGACCAGCGGCGCGACGGCGAGCAGCGCGCCGGCCATGACCATGCTGTAGTCCGTGTTGTGCGCCGTGTTGAGCTGCGACAGCGCCACCTGGAGGGTCAGGTTCGACGGGTCGGTCATGACGATCAGCGGCCAGGCGTAGTCGTTCCACGAGCCGATGAAGGTGAAGATGCCCAGGAACGCCAGGCCGGGGCGGATGATCGGCAGCGCGACGTTCCAGTACTGCCGGAAGAACCCGGCCCCGTCGAGGCGCGCGGCGGCGATCAGGTCGTCCGGGACGGCGCCCATGATGTACTGCCGCATCCAGAAGATGCCGAAGGCGTTGGCGGCGGCCGGGACGATGAGCGCCTTGACCGTGCCGACCCAGCCGATGTTCACCATGATGACGAACTGCGGGATGAGCGAGAGCTGCGCCGGGAGCATGAACATCAGGAGGAGGGCGCCGAACAGGTACTTCCGCCCGGGGAACTCGTACTTCGCGAAGGTGAAGGCCGCGAGCGAGTCGAAGAAGAGGACCAGCACGGTCGTGGAGCACGCCACGATCAGCGTGTTGAGGAACGACCCGGTGAAGTCGATGCTCTCGAACACCCGGCTGATGTTGTTGAACAGCTCGGGCCCGAAGACGAGCTTCGGGGGCACCCGGTACACGTCCTGCGTGGTGTTGCTCGCCATGACGGCGGTCCAGTAGAACGGGAACAGCGAGACGACGACGCCCGTCGCGAGCACGAGGTGGAGGACGAGCCTCCCCAGCGGCACCGGCTTCTTGTTCGTCCGTGTCGCGGCCACTACGCCGCCTCCTTCTCGCGGCGCTGCACCAGGCGCCAGTTGATGGCCGTGAACAGCAGGATCACCAGGAAGACGGCCCAGGCGATGGCCGCGCCGTACCCGTAGTCGTTGTTGCCGAAGGCCTCGCGGTAGAAGTACAGGATCGCGGTGAGACCCGCCTGGCCCGGCCCGCCCGAGTCGGGGTTGATGGAGGCGTTGCCGCCGAACAGGACCTGCGGCTCGGTGAAGGTCTGCATGCCGTTGATCGTCGAGACGACCACGGTGAACAGGATGATCGGCCGGAGCTGCGGGATCGTGATCTTGAAGAAGGTCTGCACCGGCCCCGCGCCGTCGATCTTGGCGGCCTCGTACATCTCGGTGGGGATCGCCTGCAGACCGGCCAGATAGATGATCGCGTTGTAGCCCGTCCACTGCCAGGTGATGAGGAAGGCGATGACGAGCTTGATCGTCCACTCGTTCGTCAGCCACGGCACCGCGCCGATGTGCAGCCAGCCCAGGATGATGTTGACCAGGCCGACGTTGCTGCTGAAGACTGCGCCGAAGAACAGCGCGATCGCCACGATCGACGTGACGTTGGGGATGAAGTACGCGATCCGGTAGAACGACGTGAACCGCACGCTCGAGTTGAGCAGGACCGCGATCACCAGCGCCAACAGCAGCATCGGGACCGTGGACAGGATCCAGATGACGAAGGTGTTGTACAGCGCCAGCCAGAACGTCGAGTCCTTGATCAGGAACTGGAAGTTCCGCAGGCCCACGAAGGTCATGTCTCCGACGCCGTCCCAGCGCTGGAACGCCAGGTACAGCGAGAACAGCACCGGCACCAGCATGAACACCGTGAACAGCAGGTAGAACGGCGAGATCGCGAGGTACTGCGGCCAGTACGTCCTCAGCGCCCCCTTCCTCCGGCCCGCCGGCGCGCGGCGGGCCTTCGGAGCGACCGTGGTGCGGGTGGCCGTCACCTCAGTTCCCACCCTGGCGATCAGCGATCTCCTTGGCCTTGCTGACCGCGTCGGACCAGGCGCTGTCAGCGTTCTTGCCCTTCGTCCAGACGTTCAGCAGCTCGTTGATGAAGGGCGCGGACACCGCCGCGTCGATGGGCGACTCGTACTGGACCGGGATCTTCTGGGCGGCGTCGCCGAAGACCTCGATGGTCTTCTGGCCGCCGAAGAACGGGTCCGGCGCGATCAGCGCGGGGAGCGAGTAGGCCGCCGGGCTGGACGGGAAGAGGGCGGCGTCGGTGAAGCCGCGGGCCTGGTTCTCGGGGCTCAGCAGCCACGTGATGACCTGGAACGCGAGCTGCGGGTTGCGGCTCTCCTTGGGGATCGCCAGGAATGAGCCGCCGTAGTTGGCCGGGCCGCTCGGCATGGCGACCACCCGCCACTTGCCCTCGTTGTCGGGCATGTTCGCCTTCATGTCCAGCGCGCGCCACGCGGCGCCCATGATGGACGGCACGGTGCCCTTGGCGGCGACCGCGAACAGGTCCCGGTCGTTCGCGGCGTACGGCGCGGCGATCCCCATCTGGATGGGCTTGACCGAGAGGTCCCACGCCCGGCGGACGTGGTCCTGGTCGCCGATGAACTTGCCGCTCTCGTCGATGAAGCGCTTGGACCCTTGGCCGATCACGAACTGGAAGATCCCCGTGGGGTCCTGGACCATGAAGGTCCCGGGGACGGCGGTCTTCAGCTTCTGCCCGGCGGCGTAGTAGTCATCCCAGGTGGACATGGCCGCCGCCACGTCCTCCGGCTTCTCGGGCAGCCCGCCCTTGGCGAAGACGTCCGGGCGGTAGAACATCGCGGTCGGGCCGATGTCGATCGGGAAGCCGATGAGCTTGCCGTCCTTGGTCGAGCCCTGCTTCCACTTCCACGTCACGAACTGCGACGCGAGCTTGTCCGCCCCCAGCGTGTTCAGGTCGGTGAACCGGTTGGCCTGGACCAGCAGGGACGAGATGTCCTCGCCCTTGATGCCGGTGATGTCCGGGACGAACCGGCGGCCGGTCAGCGTGGTCACCAGCTTCTGCTTGAAGTCACCGCCGATCAGCGACGGCTTCAGCTTCGTCTGCGTGAAGTGCTTCACCGCGTCCGCGACGACCTTGTCGCTGAGGCCCCCACCCCAGTACCAGAGCGTCAGCTCCTTGGCGTCGGCCCCCGAACCGGAGCCCGAGCCGCACGCGGCCAGCGCGGCGGAACCGGCGGACAGGAGGGCGGCCTGCAGAAGCCTTCTCCGGGAGAGTTCCATATCAGGGCCTTTCACTGAGGGATGACATCCGAGAGGAATGCGTAGTCGCGGCGGAGATCCGGGTCGGTGACGTCCTGCCACCAGCGGGCGATCCCGGTCCAGCCGGGGGCCGCCATGGATCCCCCGATGCCCTGCACGGAGAGCGCGGCGGACAGGTTGGCGAACCGCAGCCGGTCGGCGAGCGGCCACCCGGCCAGCGTGGCGGCGACCAGGCTCGCCCCGAACACGTCGCCGGCCCCGGTCGGGTCGATCGCGTCCACGGCGAGCCCCGGGACTCGGGCGGACTCGCCCGTGGTGGCGTCGACGGCGAGCACGCCCTCGACTCCGCAGGTCACGACCGCCAGCGGCACCAGCTCGCCCAGCTTCGCCAGCGCCGCCTCGGGGGTGTCGGTGCGGGTGTAGCTCATCGCCTCGTACGCGTTGGGCATGAAGGCGTGGCACCCGGCGAGCTGGTCCAGCACGTCGGGCGACCATTCCTGCGACGGGTCCCAGCCGAGGTCGGCGAAGATCAGACCGCTGGCCTGGACGGGTCCCGCCTCCAGGTGGACGATCGACGCGCGGGCCGTCGGAGGCTCGCCGAGCAGATCCTCCGGGGTCCCCGGCGGCTCCGCGCCGTGGGTCACCAGCGCCCGGTCTCCCTGGTAGGCCAGCGAGACGGTCACCGGCGTGTTCCAGCCGGTCAGACGCCGCGACGGGGACAGGTCCACGCCTTCGGACTCAAGGGTGTCCCAGCAGTGGCGACCATAGGAGTCGTCTCCGAAAGCGGCCGCCAGCGATGTGCGCAGTCCGAGCCGTCCGAGTGTGACGGCGAAGTTGGCGATGCCGCCGGGTCCCGACGCCATGCCACCGGTCCACGTCTCGGTGCCCAGCTTGGGCGCGTCCTCCAACCCGGTGAAGACCAGGTCGTAGAACAGCAGCCCTGACAGGAACACGTCAACGTCTGCGCTCATGCGGCTTTACCCACCTTATGAGAATAATGAACTGATTTGGCCGGATCGAACCAACCGAGTACGCAGGATCGTGCACCCATGAGCAGTCCTTTAGCAAGAGGCTGACCGAAAATGCTCGGATCGACCTATAGCGGTGAGCGACTTTGCGCGCTATGGTCGCTGACATGCTCAGGGACCGACGGCACGAGTTGATATTGCGCATCCTCCGCTCCGACGGCCCGGCCACCGTCGAGCTGCTCGCGGAACGGCTGGGCGCCAGCCACGCCACCATCCGGCGCGACCTCGTGCAGCTCGGCGAGGAAGGGCTGCTCAGGCGCGTGCACGGCGGCGCGATGCCGATCGACGACAGGGACGACCCCTTCATGGACGTCGCCGAGATCAGGTCCGAGGAGAAGGACGCGATCGCGCGGCGCTGCGCGGAGCTCATCAAGGACGGCGAAACCGTCCTGCTCGACGTGGGGACGACCACGCACCGGGTGGCACGGCAGCTCAAGGGCCGTTCCCTCACGGTGATCACGAGCAGCCTCGCCGTGCTGGACGAGCTCCAGGACGAGGAGAGCATCCAGGTGATGCTCCTCGGCGGGATGCTGCGGCGTGACTACCGGTCGCTGGTGGGCTACCTGACGGAGGACAACCTGCGGCAGGTGCATGCCGACCGGCTGATCCTCGGCACCAGCGGGGTCCGCCCCGGCGGGCAGGTCATGGACACCACCGTGGTGGAGGTCCCGGTCAAGCGGGCCATGATCGCGGCCAGTGACCGCGTGGTGCTGGTGGCCGACGTCGGGAAGTTCCCCGGGACGGGCATGGCCAAGGTCTGTGAGCCAGGTGATCTGAACATCGTGGTGACTAACGCGCCCGTGGAGCCGGTGACCGGCGCCGCGCTGCGCGAAGCGGGGGTAGAGGTGATCGAGGTATGAGGCTGACCATTCTCGGCGGCGGGGGCTTCCGGGTCCCGCTGGTCTATCGAGCGCTCCTGGAGGACCGGGGGAAGGGCCGGGTGACCCACGTCACCCTGCACGACCTGGACGCCTCCCGGATCGCGACGATCGGCCGGGTGCTCGCCGAGCAGGCCGAGGGCGTCCCCGACGCCCCGGAGGTGCGTGTCACCACCGACCTCGACGAGGCCCTCGCCGGAGCCGACTTCGTGTTCTCGGCGATCCGCGTCGGCGGGCTGGAAGGCCGCGCCGTCGACGAGCGGGTCGCGCTCCAGGAGGGCGTGCTCGGCCAGGAGACGGTGGGGGCCGGCGGCATCGCCTACGGCCTGCGCACGCTGCCGGTGGCCGACCACATCGCCCGCAGGGTCGCCGCGGTCGCCCCCGACGCCTGGGTCATCAACTTCACCAACCCCGCCGGCACGGTCACCGAGGCGATGTCCCGCCACCTCGGCGACCGGGTCATCGGCATCTGCGACTCCCCCGTCGGGCTCGGCCGCCGTGTCGCCCACGCGCTGGGGGTGGATCCGGCCGCCGTCTGGCTCGACTACGCCGGCCTCAACCACCTCGGCTGGCTCCGCGCCGTACGCGTCGGAGGCCGTGACCTGCTGCCGGGCCTGCTCCAGGACGAGGACGCCCTGACCTCGTTCGAGGAGGGCAAGCTCTTCGGCGGCGAGTGGCTGCGGACGATCGGCGCCATCCCGAACGAGTATCTGCACTACTACTACTTCAACCGCGACGCGGTCGAGGCCGCGCGGGCGGCCCGGCAGACCCGGGGCGCGGTGCTCATCGACCAGCAGCGGCGCTTCTACTCGGACACCTCGGGCTCCGCGCTGGACCTGTGGGAGAACACCCGGCTGGAGCGCGAGACCACCTACATGGCGGAGAACCGCGAGGCGGTCGGCGCCGGGGAGCGCGAGTCCTGCGACCTGGAGTCCGGCGGCTACGAGCAGGTGGCCCTCGCCCTCATGCGGGCGATCGCGCTGGACGAGCGCACGACGCTCATCCTCAACGTGCGCAACCGCGGCTCCATCAGCGCCCTCGACGGCGACGCCGTCGTAGAGGTGCCCTGCTTCGTGGACGCCAACGGCCCCCGGCCGGTGGCCGTCGACCCGCTTCCCGACCACGCCCAGGGCCTGGTCACCAGCGTCAAGGCGGTCGAGCGGGCGGTCATCGAGGCGGCCACCACCGGCTCCCGTCAGGCCGCCCTGCGCGCCCTGGCCGTCCACCCGCTCATCGACTCGGTCACACTGGCCGGACGGCTGCTGGAACGTTACGAACAAGAGCTTCCCCAGCTCGGCTACCTCCGCGGAAGGAACTGAACACCGATGCACGATGACCGCGAGTTGGTCGAGGGGCGGATCGACCGGGTGCTGCGGCAGCGGGTCATCCCCGCGATCTATGCCGAGCGTGTTCCCCTGCGGTTGGCCGCCTGGCATGTTCCGGATGAGCCGGTGCCGGTGGCGGACGCCCTGGCCGCGGACTATGAGCCGTTCGAGGCGGGGACCCGGTGGGGCCGGCCGTGGTCGACCACGTGGCTGCGCGCGACCGGGACGGTGCCGGCCGAGTGGGCCGGGCGGCGGGTCGAGGCCGTGTTCGACCTGGGCTTCGTCGGCGACTGGCCCGGCAACCAGGCCGAGGCGCTGGTCTACGACCTGGACGGCCGGCCCGTCAAGGGCATCGAGCCGATGAACCAGTACGTCCCCGTCGCCAACCCCAGCCAGGGCGGGGAGCAGGTCGGCCTGCTGCTGGAGATGGCCGCCAACCCCGACATCCTGGCCAACGACTTCCTGCCGACGCCGCTGGGCGACAAGGCCACCGCCGGGGACGAGCCGCTCTACCGGCTGGCCCACGCCGACCTGGCCGTCCTCGACGAGAACGTGTGGCACCTGCGCCTGGACATCGAGGTGCTGAAGGAGCTGATGGCCGAACTGCCCGTCGACAGCCCGCGCCGGCACGAGATCCTCCGCGCGCTGGAGCGGTGCATGGACGCCATCGACATCCAGGACGTGGCCGGCACCGCCGAGCGGGCGCGGGCGCGCCTCGCCGGCGTGCTGTCCTCCCCCGCACACGCCAGCGCCCACACCGTCTCCGCGACCGGGCACGCGCACATCGACAGCGCGTGGCTGTGGCCGATCCGGGAGACCAAGCGCAAGACGTCGCGGACGTTCTCCAACGTCACCGCGCTGGCCAAGGACTACCCGGAGTTCGTGTTCTCCGGGCCGCAGGCCCAGCAGTACGCCTGGGTGAAGGAGCGCTACCCGGAGATCTTCGAGCGGATCCGGGAGGCGATCAAGGCCGGGCAGTGGATCCCGGTGGGCGGCATGTGGGTGGAGGCCGACGGCAACCTGCCCGGCGGGGAGGCCCTGGCCCGCCAGCTCGTGCACGGCAAGCGGTTCTTCATGGACGAGTTCGGTGTCGAGCCGCGCGGGGTCTGGCTGCCCGACTCCTTCGGCTACACCGCCGCCTACCCCCAGATCGCCCGCCTGGCCGGGATGGACTGGTTCCTCACCCAGAAGATCTCCTGGAACCAGACCAACAAGTTCCCCCACCACACCTTCTGGTGGGAGGGCATCGACGGGACCCGGATCTTCACCCACTTCCCGCCCGCCGACACCTACAACGGCACGTTCGAGGGCAAAGAGCTGGCCCATGCCGTCCGGAACTACGCCGAGAAGGGCGCGGGTGTGCGGTCGTTGCTGCCGTTCGGGCACGGCGACGGCGGTGGCGGCCCCACCCGCGAGATGCTGGAAAAGGCCCGCCGCCTGCGCGACCTCGAAGGCTCCCCCCGCGTCGTGATCGAGGACCCCAACGCGTTCTTCGCCGCCGCCCGCGCCGACCAGCCCGACGCCGCCGTCTGGTCCGGCGAGCTGTACCTGGAACTGCACCGCGCCACCTACACCAGCCAAGCCAGGACCAAAGCCGGTAACCGGCGCAGCGAGCACCTGCTCCGCGAGGCGGAACTGTGGTGCGCGACCGCCGCCGTCCACACCGGATTCGCCTACCCGCATGAGGAACTGGACCGGCTCTGGAAGATCGTGCTGCTGCACCAGTTCCACGACATCCTGCCCGGCAGCTCCATCGCGTGGGTGCACCGCGAAGCCGAAGCCACCTACGCCCAAGTCCGCGCCGACCTCGAAACCATCACCGCGACGGCCGCCGCCGCGCTCGCCGGGACCGGCCAGTCCGCCTGGGTGCTCAACACCAGCCCGGAGACCCGCGCCGAGGTCGTGACCGTCCCCGCCGACCTCGCAGCCGCCCTGGCAAGTGAGCCGACGGGCGGGCTGGCGGGCGACACCGGCCAGACCCTCACGGACGGCTCGGCCGCCGTCTACGCCGAGGTCCCCGGCTCCGGCACGGCACGGCTCAGCGCGTCCGTGACGCCGCCCGCGCCGGTCACCGTCACCGAGACTCAGGTAACGACGATCGACAACGGCGTGATCCGGTTGGAGATCGACGAGGCGGGGCTGTTCACCTCGGTCAGGGACCTGGTCGCCGGCCGCGAGGTGCTCGCCCCCGGCTCCCGCGGCAACCTGCTCCAACTCCACACCGACTACCCCAACTACTGGGACGCCTGGGACATCGACCGCCACTACAAGCGGCAACACCTCGACCTCACCCAGGCCGACTCGGTCACCGTGACCGAGCGCGGGCCGCTCCTCGCCGCCGTCCGGATCGAACGCTCCTTCGGCGCCTCCCGGATCGTCCAGACGGTCCGGGTGACGGCCGGCAGCCCCCGCATCGAGATCGAAACCGACATCGACTGGCACGAACGGGAGAAGATCCTCAAGGCCGCCTTCCCCCTCGACGTGCACGCCGACCGCGAAGCCTCCGAGATCCAATACGGCCACATCTTCCGCCCCACCCACACCAACACCAGCTGGGACATCGCCCGCTTCGAGGTCTCCAACCACCGCTGGATCCACCTCACCGAACCCGGCTACGGCATCGCCATCGCCAACGACTCCACCTACGGCCACGACGTCGGCCGCACCACCCGCCCCGACGGAGGCACCACCACCACCGCCCGCCTCAGCCTCGTCCGAGCCCCCCGCGTCCCCGACCCCGAAGCCGACCAAGGCAAACACCACCTCACCTACGCCCTCGTCCCCGGCGCCACCGTCGCCGACGCCGTCGCGTCCGGCTACGCGGTCAACCTGCCGCTCCGGGTCACGGCGGGCGGCACCGGCGACGCCCCCGCGCCGCTGGTCACCGCGGAGGGCCGCGCCGTACGCATCGAGGCCGTCAAACTCGCCGACGACCGCTCCGGCGACGTGATCGTCCGGGTGTACGAGTCGCTCGGCGGCCGGGGTACGACCCGCCTGCTACCCTCCTTCCCCGTGAGTTCGGTGGAGGTCGCCGACCTGCTGGAGCGCCCGCTCGGCGAGACGCCGGTCTCCGTGGAGGCCGACGGCGGCATCCCGGTCAGCCTGCGGCCGTTCCAGGTGCTGACGCTGCGGCTGCGCCGCGAGAATTCGTAAGGAGTCGTCATGCGTGTGGGTTTGCTCGGCCTCGGCCGAATCGGCGAGTTTCACGCCGCCACCCTCTCCTCCCTCGTGGACGAGCTCGTCGTCTCCGACGCCGACGCGGCACGGGTCGCGGCCGTCGCGGAGAAGTACGGCGCCACGACCGGTGACCCATTCGACGCGGACGCGGTGGTGATCGCGACGCCGACCTCCACCCACGCGGAGCTGCTGATCCGCGCCTGCGACAAGGGCGTGCCGGCGTTCTGTGAGAAGCCGGCCGCCCCCACCGTCGGGGAGACGCTGGAGGTCGTCGACGCCGTCGAGCGCAGCGGCACCATGGTGCACATCGGCTTCCAGCGGCGCTTCGACGCGGGCTACACCGCCGCCAGGCAGGCGCTGCTCGACGGCGAGCTGGGTGACCTCCATCGGGTGCACATGCTCACCGGGGATCCGGCGCCGCCTCCGGCCGGATACGTGGCGCAGTCCGGCGGGATCTTCCGCGACTGTCACATCCACGATTTCGACATTCTGCGCTGGGTCACCGGCCGCGAGGTGGAGACGGTCTACGCCATCGGGTCTAATCGGGGCGCGGACTTCTTCGCGGCGGCGGGCGACGTGGACAACAGCGCCGCCGTTCTCACCCTGGACGACGGCACCCTCGTCACGATGCAGGGGTCGCGCTACAACGGGAACGGCTACGACGTCCGCATGGAGCTGGCCGGGACGCGGGCGACCTGGGCGGTCGGGCTGAGCGCCCGGTCGCCGCTGCACTCGGCCGACGGCCTCACCCCGCACGGCGACCCGTGGCCGGACTTCCAGACGAGGTTCGAGGACGCCTACGTGGCGGAGATGGGCGCCTTCCTGGCCGCCGCCCGGGGTGAGCGCGAGAGCCCGTGCACCGCGCGGGACGCCCTCGCCGCCCTCTACCTCGCCGAAGCCGCCGACCTGTCCCACCGCGAGGGACGGCCGGTCGCCCTCCGCGAGGTGACCGCTTGACGATCGCCGAGGCGGCCGCCGTGGACACGGCCGCGTCCCTGACGCGCGTGCCACTCGGGAGGAGGGCATGAGGCCGACGGTGCGGCTGACGGTCGCGCAGGCGCTGGTCAGGTTCCTGTCGCAGCAGTGGAGCGAGCGGGATGGAGTCGAGCGGCGGCTCATCGAGGGCTGCTTCGGCATCTTCGGCCACGGCAACGTGGCGGGCATCGGCCAGGCGCTCGCCGAGCAGGGCGCGGGCACCAAGTCGGCCCTGCCGTACTATCTGGCCCGCAACGAGCAGGCGATGGTGCACACCGCGGTGGGGTACGCGCGGGCGACCGGCAGACGGTCGACGTTCGCCTGCACGACCTCGATCGGGCCGGGAGCGACCAACCTGGTCACCGGCGCGGCGCTGGCGACGATCAACCGGCTGCCCGTGCTGCTGCTGCCTGGCGACATCTTCGCGACCCGCGTCGCGAGCCCGGTGCTGCAGGAGCTCGAAGACCCCCGATCGTACGACGTCAGCGTGAACGACTCCCTCAGGCCGGTGAGTCGCTTCTTCGACCGGATCAACCGGCCCGAGCAGCTCCCCTCGGCGCTGCTCGCGGCGATGCGCGTGCTGACCGACCCGGCCGACACGGGCGCCGTGACCCTCGCCCTGCCCCAGGACGTCCAGGCCGAGGCGTACGACTGGCCGGAGGAGCTGTTCGAGCGCCGCGTCTGGCACATCGCCAGGCCCGTGCCGGAGCCGGCCGCCGTGGCGAGAGCCGTACAGGCGTTGAGCGGCTCGAAGAGGCCGCTGATCGTCGCCGGGGGCGGGGTCAAGTACAGCGAGGCGTGGGACGAGCTGCGGGAGTTCGCCGAGCGGTACGGCGTCCCGGTCGCCGAGACGCAGGCGGGCAAGGGCGCGCTGCCGTACGACCATCCGCAGGCCGTGGGCGCGATCGGGCACACCGGCACGGCCGCCGCGAACGCGCTGGCCCGAGAGGCCGACCTGGTGATCGGGGTCGGCACCCGGTACAGCGACTTCACCACCGCCTCGCGGACCCTCTTCGGCGAGGCCAGGTTCCTCAACGTCAACGTGATGGCGTTCGACGCGGCCAAGCATTCGGGCGTGTCGCTCGTCGCCGACGCCCGAGAGGGACTGAGGTCGCTCGATGTGAATGGCTGGCGGGCCGACCGCGAATGGACCGCGCGGGCCACGACCCTGTCCCAGGACTGGCAGGCCGAGGTCACCAAGGCGTACGGCGGGCCGACGCTGACCCAACCGGTGCTGCTCGGCGTCCTCAACGAGGTCGCCGAGGGCGGCGTGGTCGTCAACGCGGCCGGGTCGATGCCCGGCGACCTGCACCGGCTGTGGCGGCCGTCGGACCCCGGGCAGTATCACGTCGAGTACGGATACTCCTGCATGGGCTACGAGATCGCCGGTGGACTCGGGGTCAAGCTCGCCCGGCCCGAGCGCGAGGTGTTCGTGCTCGTGGGCGACGGGTCCTACCTGATGATGGCCCAGGAGATCGCCACCGCCGTGCAGGAGGGCGTCAAGCTCGTCGTCGTGCTCGTGGACAACGACGGTTTCGCCTCGATCGGCAACCTCAGCGAGTCGGTCGGCGCGCAACGGCTGGGCACCTCCTACCGGATGCGGGGCGCCACTGGGGATCTCGACGGCGGACGTCTGCCCGTGGACCTGGCCGCCAACGCGGCCAGCCTCGGGGCAGACGTCCTGACCGCCGACGACCCCGCTTCGCTGCGGGCGGCGCTGGACCGTGCCGTCGCGTCGTCCCGGACCACGGTCGTCTACGCCAGGGCCGCCCCGGCCCCCGGTCCCGACTCCCAGGCCTGGTGGGACGTCCCCGTCGCCGAGGTGTCCGAGCTCGCCGAGGTCCGGCAGGCCCGGAGCCGCTACGAGAAGGCCAAGCGCGGCCAGCGCCCCTACCTGTGACGATCACCTGACGACTACCTGAGATCACCTGCCGACAACCGCCGCGCCGTACGGCCCGCTTTGACGCGGAACCGTACGGCGCGGCCGCGCGTCACCCCGCCCGGGTGTCAGGCCGGGCTCGTGTCAGGCCGGGCTCGTGTCAGGCCGTCCGGGCGCATCGCGTCGTCGGGCTGAAAATCCAGCAGTTCCTGAGGTCTTGGGTCACGTTCCCGGCGGAGACGCTGGGGGCGGACTGCGCGGTCACGGCGATCTTGGCGACGGGCGGAGCGAACACCCAGCTCGGGGCGGCGGGCGAGGCCGCCTGCGCCAGGGCCGCCTGTGGTCTCCCGAACAGGTCGATCGTCCGCCCACGCCACGGTGCGAGGCTCCAGGTCGAGGCCGTGGATCCCGCCAATGGCGGCAGAGGAAGGACGCCGTTCGGGACTCCACCCGGAAGTCCACCGGGAAGGCCGCCCGGAAGACCGCTCGGCACGCCGCCGTAGATGCCGTTGGGAACACCCGCCGGAAGGCCGCCCGGGAGACCGTTCGGGACACCATTGGGGACGCCGTTGGGGAAACCGCCGTAGATGCCGTTCGAAACCCCGCCCGGCAGGCCGCTCGGGAGGCCGCCGTAGATGCCGTTGGGAACGCCGCTCGGGAGGCCGAACGACGGCGAAGGCAGGACGGCCGGGGAAGCGACAGGGGTCGGTGTGATCACCGCGGACGGCGTCACCGTGGGGGTCGGGCTTGCCGCGGGCGGATCCGTCTTCTTGTCCCCCTTTGGAGCGTCCGGCTTCTGATCGGGGGCCTTCGAGGTCGGCTTGGAGGACGGTTTCGACGGTTTCGACGTCGGCTTCGACGAATGCTTCGGGGTTGGAGACGGGCTGGGCGACGCGGTGGGCGTAGGCGTGGGCGACGCCGCAGGCGTGGCGGTCGGCGTCGCAGTGGGTGTCGCAGTGGGTGTCGCGGCGGGTGTCGCGTCCGGAGTCGCCGTGGCGGACGCCGTAGGCGTGGCGGCCGGGGTGGAGGTCGGCGTATCGGTGTCGGTCGGTCTGGCGGAGTGCGTCGGCTGTGACGTCCGCGCGTCCGGGTCCGCCGACTTCGCCGCCGGCGGTTCCGAGTGCGGCGGCTCCGAGTGCGGCGGTTGCGACGCCGCCGGTTCGGAACGGGGCGGCTGCGAGGACGACGGGTCCGCGGTGCGAGTCGCATCGCCCGCGGAGCTCGGCTCAGGATTCGACGGAGCGTCTCTGTTCTGAGACGGCTCGGGCTCGTGGGCCGAGGTCGGCCCGGCCGTGGCTGTCGGGCCGGCGGGCGGGTCCAGGGTCACGGTGGCGGTCGGCTCGGGCGCCCCGGGGACGACGTCGTCCCGGGGCGGGGGGATATCCACGCTGGGGTCCGCCATGGCGGCCCAGGGCTGGGCGATGATCGCGCCGGTCGTCGCGGACACCGCGGCCAGTAGGAGGCCGGAGACGAGAGTGGCGCGCCGGGAGGAGATGCGTGGGGTCATGGATGGCTCTTCCTCGATCTAAGGGGTGGGCCGTGGACCGGTGAGGGGCTTCCAGCCCGCCGCGGCGAACTCGGGCGTTCCGGGGAGAGCGGCGGCGGGCACGGCGGGAGGCGTGGGATCGGGGATGTTGACCCAGTCCCCCTGGTTCGTGCCGCGCATGTGGGGGAGCCACTTCATGAGGAGGCTCATGGCGTAGGGGCTGGAGTAGACGGGGCCGGTGTCCGTGGTCCCCTTCGTCGCGGTGACCTGCACGAGGACGGACACCTGGATCTGGTCCTCGGCTCGGGCCTGCCATTGGACGCCGATCGTCTGCGTCCGCAGGGCCGCGCCCTCAGGCAGATCGCCCTCCGAGGGGAGGCCCAGGGTTTCCCGCCATCCGCGCGCGGCGGCGCGTGCTCCGGCGCGGGCGGCCTCCCGCTGCTCGGGCGGCGCGTAGAGGACGGCCGCCTGCTCGGCCTGGGCGGCGTCCAGCGTCCACGCGGCCTCCAAGGCCGCCGCCGCCGCGGAGACGGCTCCCAGCTCGGTGCGCGGAAACCCGATGGGATAACCGCCGTCGCTCTGGTGGCCGGTGGGCGGGGCCAGCGCGACGGCGTTCGCGACGCGGACCGGCGGGGGCGCGGGCGCGGGATCGGGCCCCCGGAGCTGCACGACGATGACCACGATGGCGACGACCACCGTCACGGCCGCGGCCACGAAGAGCACCGTTACGCGGGGGCTCCGCCGGGGGGCGCTCAGGTCCCAGTCGAGCATCGGGTCCGGGGTGACCGTGCCCACTAGTTGCCCCGGTCGGGCCGCTGCCCGAACGCCTGTCCCGCGGCGGCCGCCAGGCGGAGGTACGCGCCTCGGGTGGTGGGCCGCAGCCGGGAGAGATCGACCTCGGCGCCCTCCTTGAGATGCGGGTCGTACGGCACGCGGACGACGGCCCGGCACCGCGTCGCGAAGTGCCGCTCCAGCAGGTCGACGTCGACGTGCGACTTGGGCTCCACGGCGTTCAGCACGACGATGGCGTTCTTGACGAGGCTTCCGTAGCCGTGGGCGGTGAGCCAGTCCAGCGTGGCGGCGGCCGAGCTCGCGCCGTCGACCGCGACCAGGCTGACCAGCACGATCTGGTCGGCCAGCTCCAGGGTCGCGCCCATGGCTCCGTGCAACAGGCCGGTCCCGCAGTCGGTGATGCAGATCGAGTAGTAGCGCTCGATCAGCCCGGCGACCGTGCGGTAGTCCTCCGCGTTGAACGCCTCGCTGACGGCGGGGTCGGTGTCGGACGCCAGCACCTCCAGCCGGGCGGGCGACTGCGAGGTGAAGGCACGGGCGTCGGCATAGCGGACGATGTGCGGCGCTTCGGCGAGCAGCGTACGGATGGTCGCGGCCGTTTCGGACTTGACCTTGATGCCGAGAGTCCCCCGGTCCGGGTTGGCGTCGATCGCGATCACCCGGTCGCCCCGGAGGGAGGCGAGCGTGTTGCCGAGCGCGGCGGTCGTCGTGGTCTTGCCCACGCCGCCCTTGAGGCTCATGACGGCGATGCGGTGGTGGCCGCTCGCCACGGGCGTCTGAGCCTGGGCGATCAGCGTACGGCGCTCCAGCTCGGCGGACGACTCCGCAGGAATGATCTTTCCGCCGGAGAGCTGGTAGACGAGCCGCCTCCACCCGCCCGCGGGCTCCGCACGCCGGTTGATGAGCAGATGCTCCGCCGTGAGGGGCGCCGACTCGGGGAATTGGTCGGCCGGAACGGACACTGGAGAGTCGATCTCTGTCATGGCGAGGGGGTCCTTTCACAGAGCACGGATGACATGGGCTGTCAGCAGGTGCGCCACCGCACCGTCGTGGTGCTCTCGCCGCGGGGTCCGTGCAGGACCAACGGGGTCGTGACGGGGGCGGGCACGCCGCACCAGTAGCGCACCCGGAGGGCGCGCACGCTGATCACGTCGGTGTGTCCGGGCTTCAGGGTGCCGCTGGACGGCTTGACGGCCAGGCCGTGGGCCGTTATCCGCCACTCCAGGGGCTTCTCGGCCGCCGTCAGCGTGATGCTGCCCCGGCCGAAGTCGTCGAGCGTGACGACCGTCGGCACCTGAACCCCGCCGACGACCTGGCTCTGCGGCGCGGGGCTTCCGCCCTGCGCGGGGACGCTCGGCTGCGCGGTCACGCTCACCCGGCCCGGAATGGCGGTCTGCCCGGGAATGGTGGTCTGCCCGGGAATGGTGGCCTGGGTGACGGAGGACTCGAGAGATCGCGCGGGTTCCCGTGTCTGTGCGGCCGGGCTCAGGAGGTTGATCCCCGCGAGTGTGCCCGCCGCGCCCGCGACGACCACGATGATGATCCTGAGGGTGGTGGTGCGGATCAGCGCCCCAGCTTTTGTGAAGACCTCCGCGATCCGGACCGTCACCCCGATGCGGTGCACGCCGGGCCTGTCGCCGAAGTCCCCCATGTCACCGAAATGCCCATCGCGGAAGTCGCGGTCGCCGGGCGGCGTGGTCTGGGCGGCGTCGCCCCCGCGGGCGAGAGCCTCACGCGCGTAGATCTGGGACATCAGCGCGTCATAGAGCGGGGTGTCGTGCCCGGAGGCAGCCGGCGGGTCCGCCGGGTGCACCGGACCGGCCGGTCCCGTTCCCTCCGGGGCACTGTCCGGACGCGGCCTCTCGGGAGGGCTTGCCGTACGGGCGCGGTCTGTGGGGGGCGGCACGGGCCGCACGGAGGCGGGAGGCGGTGTGACCGCGGGCCGCACGGAGGCGGGAGGCGGTGTGACCGCGGGCCGCACGGAGGCGGGAGGCGGTGTGACCGCGGGCCGCGCGGGCCGCGCGGAGGCGGGAGGCGGTGTGACCGTGGGCGGCGCGAGCGGCTTGGTCTCCTCGGGCGCGATCAAGCCGGCGTCGACCGGGGCGGAGAGCGGCATGCCGAACGACGAGGGGGGCCGGTGAACGCGTGCCGGGAGCGTGCCAACATCGGGGAGCGAATCGAGGAGACGCCGCCTGACCTCGGGCGTCAGGCCGGAGATCGGGGGATGCGAGAGGATCTGCGGCACCGTGTACCGGATGTTGATGGGCCGGTTGCACACGACGCACTTGACGATGTGCGACAGCAGGGCCGCCCGGGCGGCGCTGGAGTCGCCCGCGGTCCGCCCTCCGGGCTCGTCAGGGAACAGATCGGACACCAACGGCACGAGGTCGGGGCAGATGGGACGGCCGCGGGCGATGCTGTCCAGTCCGCTCACGAGGATCTCCACCACGTCCTGCGTGCGGGTGACCAGCCTGCCGAGCTCGCGCACGGGCAGGGACAGGACATACGACAGATCCCGCAGCGGTAACTCGTGGCGGTACAGCAGGCGCAGCGTTTCGGCGCCGAGCGGATCGACGAGCGTCCAGGCGCGCCACACCGCGCCGTCGTCGGGGGCGCCGGGTCCCGGACCGGGCCGGTACCCGTCCCGGCCGCCGGAGCCGCACTCGCGCCGGAGCACGGCGAGCAGCCACGCCCGGTCCGTCACGTGCGCGGGCGGCGCCTGGACACTGCAGGCGCTCAGGGCGGCGCTGACCGCCGCGAGCATGCGCGCGTCGTCAAGGTGGTAGGACGCGTAGTCCACCAGATGAGCGCCGTGTTCGTTCACCCAGGCCATCCCCCGGCCGGGGTCGAGCGCGATGTCCCCCGTACCGGTGGGCGCGCTCATGAGCGAGGAGGGGGAGTCAGGGCGGTTTGGATGTCATGTTCGGCCAGAGCATCACTGCGACTATGGGGTCGCACTTGCCTATCTGGAAATCCTGATGCATACCGATACATAGAACGAGATCTTAGACTGACGGCCAACTGTTGGGAAGGAAAGGAACCAGCGAAGTCATCACTCGATGATAAACATCGAAAATTGCTATACGGCCCGTCCGAAACTCCTATTTAGCGGCGTAGATATTACCGTCAGCGGGGGCCTCTCTAGAGAGATTCGGACGGTCATGTCGGGATTTATAACCATACCGATGAGCTGGGGCTACGTACGCCGGCGCCCGGGGTGCCCGCCGACGCCGGACCCATAGTGATTTCCAATCTTCACTTTGCCCAAACCTGCCGTCCCACATCTCGACGTGAATGGCTTTCATATCCGCGGCCGTTCGCTCTCCGGAGCATTTCCACACCCTTTCTGGAGGATTACCGGGATGCGAACGGCGACACCTCGTGATCCCGTTCGATGAACTCCAGACGCCTGCCGCGCCGACTGCCCGGGCGTCGTGCGCATAGAAGGGGCGGTGGCCCGGAGAGGACCGCCCCGCAACCGTCCGGCGGCCTCCCCACGAACAAGCAAGATGTGGAAACGGTCATCGTGCTGTTCACCAGAGACCTCCGGGTGCACGATCACCCGGCGCTCGCGGAGGCCTGCGAACAGGCCCGGCAGGTCGTGCCGCTGTTCGTCATCGACCCCGCCATCCGGCCCCGGCATCGCGCGGACTTCCTCCACGAGGCCCTGCACGACCTCCGCTCCGCGCTGCTCCAGCGCGGCGGAGACCTGGTCGTACGGCGGGGCGACCCGGTGGCCGAGGCGATCAAGCTCGCGGGTGAGGTCTCCGCGTCCGGGATCTGGGCGAGCGGAGACGTCAGCGCGTTCGCCCGGCGGCGCGAGCGGCGGCTCGCGGAGGCGTGTGCGGCCCACCGGCTGGACTTCCGGCTGTTCCCCGGTGTGACGGTGATGCCGCCGACCGGACTGCTACCCGCCGGAGGCACCCACTACCGGGTCTTCACCCCCTACTGGCGGGTCTGGTCCGAGGCGCGCAAGCGGCCGGTGCTCGACCCGCCCGCGAAGGTCCGGCTCCCCGCCGGCGTCGACCCCGGCCCGCTTCCCAGCGTGCCGCGGGAGCCGTACGGCCTGCTCAGGGGCGGCGAGACGGCAGGGCGGCGACGTCTCGCCGAGTGGCTGGAGCGCGGGCTGGCCGACTACGGCGACGGCCGCGACCGCGTGGCGGACCGCACGTCGCTCCTGAGCGCCTACCTGCGGTTCGGATGCGTGTCGCCGTCGGAGGTGGTCGCGCGGGCCGCCCGCCTGCCCGGAGCCGAGGCGTACGTCAGGCAGCTCTGCTGGCGGGACTTCTACTACCAGGTCGCGTACGCGTTCCCCGAGTTGCCGAGGCGCGACTACCGGCCTCGTGACGTGGACTGGAAGGACGACGAGCCGAGCGCCGAAGCCTGGCGGGAGGGCATGACGGGCGTCCCCATCGTGGACGCCGGGATGCGCCAGCTCCGCGCGGAGGGCTGGATGCACAACCGCCTGCGGCTGATCGTCGGGTCCTACCTGACAAAACGGCTCAAGATCCATTGGCGGGTGGGCCTGGACCACTTCGACGACCTGCTCCTCGACGCCGACATCCCGAACAACTCCGGCAACTGGCAGTGGGTGGCCGGCACCGGCAACGACACCCGGCCGAATCGCGTGCTCAACCCCATCCGCCAGGCCAGGAAGCTCGACCCGGACGGCGTGTACGTCCGGCGGTACGTCCCGGAGCTGGCGGACCTTCCCGCACCGGCCGTCCATGAGCCGTGGAAGCATGCCCCCTCGGTGCGGGGCTATCCCGCGCCGATCTTCGGCGACGTGCCGCTCATCACCTGACGCCGTCGCCTGACACCGTCGAGGGGAGTCAGGTGGCAAGCGCCCCGTGGGGGTCGAGGACGTACTTGCGCGCGGCCCCCTTGTCGAACTCCTCGTAGCCCCTGGGCGCCTGGTCGAGCGGCATGGTGGTGGCGTTGACCGCCTCGGCGATGTGCACGCGGTCGGTCAGGATCGCCATCATCAGCCTGCGGTTGTAGCGCATGACGGGACACTGTCCGGTGAAGAACGAGTGCGCCTTCGCCCAGCCGAGGCCCAGCCTGATCGACAGCGACCCCTGCTTGGCGGCCTCGTCCGCGGCCCCCGGGTCACCGGTGACGTAGAGGCCGGGGATGCCCAGCCTGCCGCCCGCCCGGGTGGTCTCCATCAGCGAGTTCAGCACGGTGGCGGGCCGTTCCCGCTGCGCGTCGGCCCCATGGCCGCGGGCCTCGAAGCCGACCGCGTCCACCCCGCAGTCGACCTCGGGAATGCCGAGGATCTGCTCGATCTGGTCTCTCGGGTGCCCCTCCGCCACGTTTACGGTCTCGCAGCCGAAGCTCCGGGCCTGGGCGAGGCGTTGCTCGTTCAGGTCACCGACGATCACGACGGCGGCGCCCAGGAGCAGGGCAGAGGCGGCCGCCGCCAGCCCCACGGGCCCCGCGCCGGCGATGTAGACGGTCGAACCCGTCGTCACCCCCGCCGTGACGCACCCGTGGTAACCGGTCGGGAAGATGTCCGCGAGCATGGCCAGGTCGAGGATCTTCTCCATCGCCTGGTCCCTGTCGGGGAACCTGAGCAGGTTCCAGTCGGCGTAGGGCGTGAGCACGTACTCCGCCTGGCCTCCGGGCCACCCGCCCATGTCCACGTACCCGTACGCCCCGCCGGGCTGCTGCGGGTTGACGTGCTCGCAGATGTGGGTGTTGCCCTCCTTGCAGTTGCGGCAGCGCCCGCAGGCGATGTTGAACGGCACGGACACCAGGTCACCGACCTTGATGATCTCCACATCGGGGCCGATATCCACGACCTCACCGGTGATCTCGTGGCCGAGGACGAGACCGGGAGGCGCGGTGGTACGGCCGCGCACCATGTGCTGGTCACTGCCGCAGATGTTGGTCGCGATGGGCTTGACGATCGCGCCGTGCCTGACCTTGCGGCCCACGTTGGCCGGGGGCACGCCCGGCCCTTCCTTCAGCTCGAACTCGGGATAGTCGGTGTCGGCGACCTCGACTTTTCCCGGCCCCTGATAGACGACAGCCTTGTTGCCCGGCATGACGGCGCCTCCTTGCGAGCACGCGGCAGGCCGCCATCGCGACCCCCGGCGACGATGGCTCTCAACCGACCATATACCCGGTCTGACCAGGTGAAAGGCTCCGGCATCTGCGGTGGGCGTCGTCGACCCGCTCGGTGATCCCCTTGCGGTCGAGGTGCTCCAGCAGGGGCACCGCGACCCTGCGGCTCGTCTTCAGGGCGGTTCTGGCCTCACTGACCGTGAACGGCTGGGGCAGCCGGGCCAGCAACGCCGCCGCCCGGACATCCGCCCCCGGCAGCAGCACGATCCCGTCGGCTATGCGCAGCAGGGCCCCGGCCCGTACGGCTGCCGCCAGCTCGCGAGGTCCAAGCCCCAGCTCTGCCAGCCGTACGGCCTCCGGCGCGAGGAAGGGATGGGCGGACAGCTCCGGCGCGAGCCGCTGGACCGCACGCGCGACCGGGGGCGGCAGATCGGACGGCCCGCTGACGATCCGGCCGTCGGCGACGGTCAACGGGGGGCGCACGAGCGCCGTGACGAGCCGCCGGTCGGGGAGGTCCAGCTCGTGCCGGGCGATCTCCAGCGGCATCCCCGGCTCCAAGGGGTGTTCGGCGGCGTATCGTCGCACGACCTCGGGAAGCCGCTCTCCCAGGCTCGACCAGTAGGCGGGGTCGGCATGCCAGTCAGCACACACCGGACGGCCCAAGGGGACGCCGCAGCCCATGGCCGCCAGTTCCTCGGCCCGCAGCAGCCGGTGAGCGCGTAGCAGGGACGCGGCATCCGGCGCGGCCGTCTCCAACGCGGCGGCCCGCTCCCGCGCCGCTCCCCTCCGGCGCAGCTCGGGCGGCCGCATGTCGAGAACGCTCGCCCCGGCAAGCACCCGTGTCGCGTGTCCAAGGTCATGGCGGCGGGGGTCACGGCCGGGGTCGCGTAGCAGGAGCACGTCTCCCAGGTGCAGCGGAAGCGGCCGGGCCAGGCGCAGCCGCGCCACGTCGCCGCCCAGTGGACGGACCGCGCACCCCACCGACGCCGACCCGATGTGCACGGTCAGCCGCTGGGGCACAGAGCCGTCCGCGTCCCGCGCCGGGGTGAGCCGCACGTCCACCAGGTCGGTGAAGGTCCAGCCGCCCGGCGTGACCAGGGCGTGGCCGCGCTCGGGCGCCACCCGGCCGCGCAGGTTGAGGGCCACCCTCACCGCACCGGTCACGGAGGTCACCGGCTCCTTCAGGGACTCCATCGCCCGGACGCGCATCGGCTCGCCGTCCAGCGCGAGCTCGTCGCCGACCTCGATCCGGCCGGCGGGGAGCGTCCCGGTGACCACCGTCCCGCTGCCGTGGACGCTGAACACCCGGTCGATCCAGAGCCGCACCGGCGCCTCGGGATCGGGCGCCGGAAGGGCGGCGACCAGCCGGTCCAGCGCCTCCCGCAGCTCGCCGAGCCCCTGACCGGTTCGCCCGCTCACCGCCAGCGCCTCCGCCTGGCCGAGACCGCTCTCGGCGAGGCGGGCGCGCGCCTGGTTCATCGCCGGCGCGGGGTCGGCCAGGTCGGCACGGGTCACCACCAGCAGGCCCAGCCGTACGCCGAGGGTCTCCAGAGCGACCAGGTGCTCCTCGGACTGGGGCATCCAGCCCTCGTCGGCGGCCACGACGAACATGACGGCGGGCACGGGACCGACCCCGGCGAGCATCGTGCCGAGGAACCGCTCGTGCCCCGGAACGTCGACGAAGGCCACCCGTTCGCCGGAGGACAGGGCCGTCCAGGCGTAGCCGAGCTCGATCGTCAGCCCACGCCGCCGCTCCTCCTCCAGCCGGTCCGGCTCCATGCCGGTGAGCGCCCGCACGAGGGTGGACTTGCCGTGGTCGACGTGGCCCGCCGTCGCGACGACCTGCATCAGGGACCCACCCCGAGGACAGCCGCGAGGACGGCCTTCACCACGTCGCCGTCGCGCTCCGGCGGCACGGCACGCAGGTCGAGCAGAAGCCGCCCGCCTTCGACCCGGCCAACCACCGAGGGATCCCCGGTTCGGAGTGGTACGGCAAGCCGTTCGGGCAAGCTCACCGCCGCGCTGGGCAGCGTCACCCCGGGTGCTCCGCCGCCGCCCACAGTGGCCTTGGCCGGTACGGCTCGCGCCTCGATGCCGGCCCCGGCCAGCCGTACGGCCAGGGCCTCGGCGCGGTCGCGCAGCGACGCGGGAGCGGCGTGCAACGCCTGGTGAACCGGGGTGGCGGGGCCGCGCAGGGTGGCTTCGAGAGCCGCCAGCGTCAGCTTGCCGACCCGGAGCGCGCGGGCGAGGGGATGCCGCCGGCACCGCTCGACCAGGTCGCGACGGCCGAGCAGCAAGCCGGCTTGGGGCCCGCCGAGGAGCTTGTCGCCACTCGCGGTGACCAGATCGGCTCCGGCCTTCAGCGTGGTCGCGGCGTCGGGCTCCCCGGGCAGCAGGGGCTCCCGCTCCAGGAGCCCCGAGCCGATGTCGGCGACGACCGGCACGCCGAGGCCGCCCAGCCCCGTCAGCTCCGCGACGTTTACCGAGCCGGTGAAGCCCTCGACTCGAAAGTTCGACGGGTGGACCTTGAGCACGAACCCGGTCTCCGGGCCCACAGCCGCACGGTAATCGGCATACGTGGTGCGGTTGGTGGTGCCCACCTCACGCAACCGGGCTCCCGTGGAGACCAGCAGATCGGGGATCCGGAACCCGTCCCCGATCTCCACGAGCTCACCCCGGCTGATGACGATCTCCCGCCCGGCCGCCAGCGCGGTGGCCACGAGCACGAGCGCGGCGGCGTTGTTGTTCACGACGTGCACGTCCTCGGCGGCGGGAACGGCCCGCGCGAGAGCGTCCATGGCGCTCCGCCCGCGACGGGCCCGTGCACCCGTGACCAGGTCGAACTCCACGTCGGCCGGACCAGCGGCGGCGGCGACCGCCTCGATCGCGGCCGATGACAGGGGCGCCCGGCCGAGGTTGGTGTGGAGCAGCACGCCGGTCATGTTGATCACAGGACGGATGCTCGCCGCATGCCGGGGAAGAGCCGCGAAGGCCACGTCGGCGACGTCCTCCGGCTCGATCTCGCCTTGCCGTGCCCGCTGCTGCGCCGCCGCTACCGCGTCCTTTACCACGGCCCGGCCGAGCCGCTCCGCCGTCGCGGCGAGGCGGGGATCGGCCAGCACGGCGTCAGTGCGCGGCACCCGCCTCCGTCGGTCCACACTTCAACTTATAACCGAGGGTCACGCGGCGACCCGTGACACAGGCCGCCGATTCCGATTTGATGACGTGGCGTTCGATGCCATGCCCGCTGCCGAGCAGGTCGCCGTGATCGAGAGGCGTTGATGAAGGAAACAGACGTATTCGTCGTCCTTGATGCGTTGGACAATGCCGGTCTAACGGCCTGGGTGGACGGCGGCTGGGGGATCGATGCCCTTGTAGGCAGGACGACACGGGAACACTCAGATCTGGATTTGGTCATTTTGCTATCACAGGTAGACGCGGTGAGGTCGGTCCTGGAAAACATGGGCTACAACAAGCTCCTCCGGAATTGGTTGCCTGTCGCGCTTGCTTTGGCGGACATTCAGGGTCGAGAGATCGATCTCCATCCGATTACGCCGTCCGCTGAGGGCGGCGGAACGCAGGCGCAGCCGGACGGCAGTTCCTTCCACTATCCCGCTCCTGTACAGGGTGTGCTTGGCGGCCGCGTTGTCTCCTGCGTCGACGCCTTGACCCAGGTCCGCTGTCATGTCGGTTACGAGCCATCAGAGAAGGACCATCGCGACATGCGTGCCCTTCGTATCGCCACGGGTGTCGAACTGCCCCTTCTCTATCAGGAGCCGTAATAAGCGGAGGCGGACGGGAATCGAACCCGCCAGGCCGAGTACCTCGGCCTCGTCGGTTTTGAAGACCGCGGGGGCCACCAGGCGCCCAAACGCCTCCAAGAAAAACCTAGCCTGAAGTGGGTACGGCTCCTGCCGCACGCCTGGACGGCGGCGTGTGATCGATTTCCAAGAACCTGGCCAAGAACGCGAGGGCGGGATGACGGGAACCACGAGGGAGCCGGCCACGATCCGGCTGACGCAGTACGCCCACGGCGGCGGCTGTGCGTGCAAGATCCCGCCGGGCGAGCTGGAGGCCATCGTCGCAGGCCTCCTCGACGGCGGCGCGGCGCCTCCCCAGTTGCTCATCGGGCTGGACGACGGGGATGACGCGGCCGTGGTTCGTATCGACGGCGGCCGGGCGGTCGTGGCCACGGCCGACTTCTTCACCCCCGTCGTGGACGACCCGTACGACTGGGGGCGAATCGCCGCGACCAACGCGCTGTCCGACGTGTACGCGGTGGGCGGCGAGCCGCTGGTCGCGGTGAACCTGCTCGGCTGGCCACGCGACACGCTGCCGATGGAGCTGGTCACGGAGGTGCTGCGCGGCGGCCTCGACGTCGCGAGGACCGCCCGGTGCCACGTCGCGGGGGGCCACAGCGTGGACGACCCCGAGCCCAAGTACGGCATGGCGGTGACCGGCCTGGCCGACCCCGGACGGCTGCTGCGCATCGACGCGGGGCGGCCCGGGCTGCCGATCTCCCTGACCAAGCCCCTCGGCATCGGCGTGCTCAACACCCGGCACAAGGCCACTGGCGAGGTGTTCCCTCAGGCCATCGCGGCGATGACCACGCTCAACGGCGACGCGTCGCGAGCCGCTCTGGCGGCGGGAGTCCGGTGCGCCACCGACGTGACCGGGTTCGGCCTGCTCGGGCACCTCTTCAAGCTCGCCCGGGCGAGCGGCGTCACGGCGTTGGTCGACGTGGCCGCCGTGCCGTACCTGGAGGGCGCCCCTGAAGCGCTGCGGGACGGCTACGTCAGCGGCGGCACCCGGCGCAACCTGGCGTGGGTGGAGCCACACCTCGACGCTGGGCGGTTCGGCGAGGACGATCTGCTGCTGCTCGCCGACGCCCAGACCTCCGGCGGCCTGCTCGTCGCCGGCGAGATCCCTGGCGCTCCCATCATCGGCGAGCTGATCCCCCGGCAAGCCACAACCCTGCGTCTGCAATGACACAGGCCTGCGGTCAGGGACTCTTGGGGTCGGAGACGACGGCGAGCCTTCTGGCTTCGGCTCGTTCTCGCTGTGGGACGACCGTGTATCGAGGGTCGGCGGCCGAGGCGCGGCCCGCCTCCAGGAGGCCGAAGCGGGTGCAGAGGGCGCCCGCCGTGATGGCGAGCCCGGACAGCGCGGTGAGCGCGCGGCTGCGACCGGCGACCGGCGCGAGCAGGCCGCCTCCCAGGGTGAGGACCCGGGAGGTCTTCATGAGGAGGCCCGCCTTGCCCCGCCGGTACGGCTCGCCCTCCAGGCCGAGGCGGCGTTCCATCACCACGCCCGCGGCCGTCTCCATGACGGCTCCCAGCGCGGCGGACACGCGGGCGGGGGCGGCCTCGGTCCGCGGAGTGCTCAGCATGCCGACCGCGCCCGCGCTCGCGAGGGCGCTCCCGGCGAACAGGAACGGCAGCTCGCGGTAGGCCTCGTGCCACGCGGGCACGGCGGTGTCGGCGAGCAGCACAGCGGTGTAGGTGGCCATGATCGGGCCGGTCACCGCGCTCGCCAGGGCGGAGACATCGCCGACGAACGGCAGGAAGCGACCGCCCAGGGAGCCGGGCAGGATGCGGCTCACCACCGGGGCGGCGGCGATCGCCGTCAGCCCGCCGTGAGCGGCCAGGGTCCACGAGCCGACGCTCATCGGGGAGGTGAACTTGAGCAGCCGCAGCATGTTCAGAAACCGCTCGGGCCGGCCCAGCTCCGTCACCAGGAAGACGGAACCGGCGCTCGCTCCCACGAAGGCCGCCATCCTGGACGCGGCGCCCAGCCGTTCGTGTCCGGAGATGCGGGCCGTGGCGGCCAGCACCGACGCCGCGCCGGACAGGCCGCCCAAGTAGAGGTACGCCGGCATGTGCGGCTCGTGCCAGATCGGCGGCTTGATCACCGGCTGCCCGTAGTAGGACCGGAACCCGGCCTCCGGCACCATCTCGTCCTGGCGTCTGGCCACGACTCACCGCCTCCTCAGGAACGACACCGCCACCGCACCGGCCAGCGTGAGCGCCGCGCCGCCCGCCCATCGCCACATGTCGGGCAGGTCGCGGGTGGTGACCACCGGGTCGGGCGGCAGGCCGTACGTCTCGGGCTCGTCGAGGAGCAGGAAGAACGCGCCGTTGCCCCCCACGCCGTCGTCGGGGCTCTCGCCGTACAGCCGGGCCTCGGGCACGCCGTCCGCATGCAGCCGCTCGACCCGTGCCTCCGCCCGCTCCCGGAGCTCGTCCAGTGGGCCGAACTGGATCGAGTCGGTCGGGCATGCCTTGGCGCAGGCGGGCTCCATCCCGCCGCGCAGGCGGTCGTAGCACATCGTGCACTTCCACGCCCGGCCGTCGCGCTCCCTGCGGTCGATGACGCCGTACGGGCAGGCCGGGACGCAGTAGCCGCAGCCGTTGCAGATGTCCGGCTGGACGACGACCGTGTCGAACTCGGTGCGGAACAGCGCGCCGGTCGGGCACACGTCGAGGCACGCGGCGTGCGTGCAGTGCTTGCACACGTCGGACGACATCAGCCACTTGCCGTCCTGCTCGATGAAGGCCACGTGCCGCCAGGTGTCCGCGCCGAGGCTTCCGGTGTTGTCGTAGGAGGTCGCCCGGAAGACGAACCCGTCGTCGGGCACGTCGTTCCACTCCTTGCAGGCGACCTCGCAGGCCTTGCAGCCGATGCACACGCTCGTGTCGGTGAAGAAGCCCATCCGCTCAGCCATGGCGGTACCTCTCGATCAGGTCGAGCAGCGCCCTGCCGTGGGGCCGCCTGCCCGGCAGGATGTCGCACGTGCCGGCCTTGCTCTCCTGGATGAAGACGTTCGGGTCGAGCACGATGGGCATCAGGTCGTTGGGCACGTCGCCGGTCACCATTCCCCCGCCGCCGTAGCCCCAGTGATACGGCACGCCGATCTGGTGCACGACTTTGCCCGCGATCCGGAGCGGCCTGACTCTCTCGGTGACCAGGACGCGCAGCTCGATCGCCGTCCGCGTGGTCACGATCGTCGCCCAGCCCCCGTTGACCAGGCCCACCTCTGCGGCGAGCCGCGGCGACACCTCGCAGAACGGCGCGGGCTGGAGCTCGGCGAGGTACGGCAGGGGCCGGCTCATCCCACCGGCGGTGTGGTGCTCGGTGAGCCGGTAGGTCGTGAAGACGTACGGGAACCGCGACGACATCGGAGGGTTGTACGGGTTCTCCGGGCGGTCGAAGATCCGTCGTGCCGGGTTGGCCCGCTGGCCGTACAGCGTGTTGGGGACCGGCGACTCGTGCGGCTCGTAGTGCGCCGGGAGCGGCCCGTCGGACAGCCCGGACGGGACGAACAACCAGCCCTTGCCGTCCGACTGCATGATGAACGGGTCGGTCCCGGCGAGCGCCGCCTCCGCCCTTGCCCCCTCGGGCGGCCGGTAGTCCGGCGGCATGTGCTCATCGAAGTCCGGAATGTCAAGCCCGGTCCACAGGCCCTTCTCCGCGTCCCACCAGACGTAGGCCTTGCGGTCGCTCCACGGGTGGCCGTCCGGGTCGGCCGAGGCGCGGTTGTAGAGGATGCGCCGGTTGGCGGGCCACGCCCAGCCCCACTCCGGCGCGACCCAGGACTGCTCGCTCCCCGGCCTGCGCCGGGCCGCCTGGTTGACCTCGTCGGCGTAGACCCCGCAGTAGATCCAGCAGCCGCAGCGTGTCGAGCCGTCGGGCTTGAGCTGCCGGAGGGACGCGAGCGCGCACCCGTCGGGGCCGGTGCCGTTGATCTCCCGGAGCACAGCCGCCGCCGAAGGCTCCCGGCGCTCTCCTTCTTCGGGATAGTCCCAGGTCAGCTCCATCACCGGCCGGTCGATCCCATCGCCTCCGAGCCGCTGCCTGATCCGCTTGCCGAGGTGGTGGTAGAACCACAGGTCGCTGCGGCAGTCACCCGGAGGGTCGAGCGCCTTCTCCCGCCACTGCAGCAGCCGCTGGGTGTTGGTGAAGGTGCCCTCCTTCTCCACGTGGCTCGCGGCGGGCATGAAGAAGACCTCGGTGCCGATGTCCTCGGTGCGCAGCTCGCCCGTTTCGAGCTCGGGGGCGTCCTTCCAGAACGTGGCCGTCTCCACCAGGGTGAGGTCGCGGACGACCAGCCAGTCGAGGTTGGCCAGGCCGAGGCGCTGCGCCTTGCCGTTGGACGAGCCGACCGCCGGGTTCTCGCCCACCACGAAGTAGCCCTTGACCGTGCCGTCGATCTGGCCCATCACCGTGGCGTAGTGGCTGTGGTCGCCGGTGAGCCGGGGTAGGTAGCCGAAGCAGAAGTCGTTGTCCTCGGTGGCCGCGTCGCCCCACCAGGCCTTGAGCAGGCTGACCACGTAGGACCGTCTGTTGCCCCAGTAGCCCGTGTCGGCGCCCTCCTGCTCCAGGTAGTGGTCCAGGCCGTCGTGCCGGAGCGCGTGGGGCATCGCGATGTATCCGGGGAGCAGGTTGAACAGCGTCGGGATGTCCGTGGAGCCCTGGATGCTGGCGTGGCCGCGCAGCGCCATGATCCCGCCGCCGGGGCGCCCCATGTTGCCCAGCAGGAGCTGCAGGATCGAGGCCGCCCGGATGTACTGCACGCCGACTGAGTGCTGGGTCCAGCCCACCGAGTAGACCCAGGCTGTCGTCCGCTCGCGCCCCGAGTTGGCGGCGATCGCCTCGGCCAGCTCGGCGAACTCCTCCTCGGAGATTCCGCACAGCTCGGCGACCCGCTCGGGCGTGTAGCGCGCGAAGTGCCGCTTCAGGATCTGGTAGACGCAGCGCGGGTGGCGCAGCGTCGGGTCGGCGGGCGGCTGCGCGGACGCGCCGGCCCCGCGGGCGCCGTAGGAGTCCGACCCGGCTGCCTCGGCGTGGCGCATGCCGCCCTCCTTCGGCTCGCCCTCCCTCGGCTCGTCGCCCTCGTAGGACCAGCTCGACGGGTCGTACCTCCGCGTCTCCGGGTCGAAGCCGGAAAACAGACCGTCCAGGTCCTCGGTGTCCCGGTATCGCTCCGAGACGATCGTGGCCGCGTTCGTGTAGGCCAGCACGTACTCACGGAAGTCCAGCTCGTTGGCGAGGACATGGTTGATCAGCGCGCCCAGCAGGACGATGTCCGTACCGGCGCGGATCGGCAGGTAGCGGTCCACGGTCGCGCTCGTGCGCGTGAAATGCGGGTCGATGTGGAAGACCTTCGCGCCCCGGTCGCGGGCCTCCATCACCCACTGGTAGCCCACGGGATGGCATTCGGCCATGTTGGAGCCCTGGATGACGATGCAGTCAGAGGTCGCCAGATCCTGCTGGAAGCCCGTCGCGCCGCCACGCCCGAAGCTGGTCCCCAGACCGGGGACGGTGGAGGAGTGTCAAATACGGGCCTGGTTCTCGACCTGGATCGCGCCGATGGCGGTGTACAGCTTCTTCATCAGGTAGTTCTCTTCGTTGTCGAGCGTCGCCCCGCCCAGGCTGGCGATGCCCAGCGTCCGCCGCACCTCCTTGCCGTCGTGCGTCTGCTGCCAGGTCTCCCGCCGGGTACGGACGACCCGGTCGGCGATCATGTCCATCGCGGTCTCGAGGTCGAGCCGTTCCCAGTCCGTGCCGTACGGCCGGCGGTAGAGGACGCGCGTCTGGCGGCCGGGATGGGTGACGAGCTGCTTGCTGGCCGCTCCCTTCGGGCAGAGCCGCCCCCGCGAGATCGGCGAGTCGGGGTCACCCTCGATCTGGCTGACCTTGCCGTCCTTGACGAACACGAGCTGGCCGCAGCCGACCGCGCAGTAGGGGCAGACGGACCGTGCGACGCTGTCGGCCTCCTCGACACGGGGCCGCAGAGCGTCGGTCCGCGCCGAGCGCGCGGCCTCACGCCTGCCGTCCTCCCCCTTGAGCTGCCGGATCACCGGCCAGCGGGAGAGCCACCCACCACCTGCCATAACGCGTTTTCTCCCCCGAACCTCCCGCTCTAATCGGCTTGGGCGGGTGTCGCGATAGGCAGGAAAAGAATCAGGCGAGGGCGGCTTCGGTTTCCTGGATGAGGATCTCGACCAGGCGGGCGGCGGGCAGGTCGCGGATGCCCCGGTAGTTCCAGCCCGCCCACAGGTTCATCCCGTGCGGGTCGCCCTGCTCGGCGGCCGCCCGGCGCAGGCCCTTGGTGAGGTGATGGACCTGCGGATAGCAGAGCGGCACGGAGGCTTCGTGCTCGGCCATGAAGCGGTTGGCCAGCCCGCGTGCCGTACGGCCCGTGAAGGCCCGGGTGAACGCGGTCTCGGTGAAGCCGGGGTCGACGAGCGCCGCCTTGTGGACCGGGTGCGCGCCGCTCTCGGGGCAGCGCAGGAACGCCGTGCCGAGCTGGGCGGCGACGGCCCCGGCGGAGAGCACGGCCGCGATGCCGGCCCCGTCCATGATCCCGCCTGCGGCGGCCAGTGGAAGATCGACGACCTGCCGCACCTGGGCCACCAGCTCGGCCAGGTCGGTGGGCGGCTCCCAGGAGGGCGGCGGAGGGAGGAACGTCGTCTGGTGGCCGCCCGCGCCGATGCCCTGGACGGACAGCGCGTCCGCGCCGGCCTCGGCCGCGGCGACGGCCTCCGCGGGGGAGCTCACGGTGATCACCACAACGCTGCCCGCCTCCTGAAGGCGGGTCACCACCTCGGGCGGCGGACAGCCGAAGGTGAAACCGGACACCGGCACCCGCTCCGCCACGAGCAGGTCCACCTTCTCCGCCCACTCGTCGTCGTCCCAGGCTGGGTTCTCCGGCAGCGCCACGCCGTACCGCTCGGCCTCGGGCGCGAGCTCCTCCCGGTAACGCGCGACGGCGGCCCTGTCGGCAGCCTGGGGTTGCGGGACGAAGACGTTCACACCGAACGGCTCGCCGGTCTGCTCCCGGACTGCCGCGATGTCGTCCCGTACGGCTTTCGCGGAGCGGTAGCCGGCCGCGATGAAGCCCAGGCCACCGGCCCGGGACACCGCCCCGGCCATGGCCGGAGTGGACCCGCCGCCGGCCATCGGCGCCTGGATGACGGGAAGCGCCATCCCGAAGGGGAGAATGCGACCGGCCATGAGACACCTCACAGATCTTCGGACAGATCTTCGGACGGCCATCGGAAGGGACACGCGGGCCGTTTCACGGGAAACGGCCCGCGTGACTGGGCTCAGGTGAAGTCGAGCTCGCCCGTGCGGGTGCGCTTCAGCTCGAAGAAGTAGGGGTAGCTCGCCAGCGTCTGGGCGCCGTCGAAGACGCGCAGGGCCTCTTCCCCGCGGGGGATGCGGGTCAGGACCGGGCCGAAGAACGCCACACCGTCGATGTGGATGGTGGGCGTGCCGACCTCCTCGCCCACCGGGTCCATGCCCTCGTGGTGGCTCTTGCGCAGCGCCTCGTCGTAGTCGGTGCTCGTGGCGGCGTCGGCCAACTCGGCGGGCAGGCCCACCTCGGCCAGCGCCTCCTTGACGACGACGGCGTAGTCCTTGTTGTCCCCGTTGTGGATCCGGGTGCCGAGCGCGGTGTAGAGGTCGCGGAGCACCTCCTCGCCGTGCTGCTGGGCGGCGGCGATGCACACGCGCACCGGCCCCCAGGCCCGGCTCAGAAGGTCGCGGTACTGCTCCGGGAGGTTCTCCCTGTTCTCGTTGAGCACGGACAGGCTCATCACCCGGAACCGCAGGTCGATGTCCCGCTGCCGCTCCACCTCGAGGATCCAGCGTGAGGTGATCCACGCGAACGGGCAGGCGGGGTCGAAGTAGAAGTCCACCTTGGGCCGGTGGCCCACCCCAGCCGTTGCCTGATCACTAGCCGTCATGAGTGTTCTCCTGACTGGATGGTCGGGAAGTCCTGCGGGCGTCGAGTCTCTCCCCCAAGCTTCGAGCACGCCGGGGAGAAGCGCGACGCCGAGGCCGCGTTTCCCGCTAAAACCTGAGGGGACTCCGCGTAATTCCCGGACGGGAGCCCCAGGTGCCGGACGATTATCCGGAGGCCGTCGTCCGTAGGGTATGAATCACGGCCACGACGGTCACCGCCGGGTGCACGGGTGCACGGCTCTGAGGGACGGGAGCGCGATGAGCGTGACAGGCAACGACAGGGCGGCGGCACTGCGGGCGCTGCACGTGCCGGGCAGCCCGTTGGTGCTGCCCAACGTCTGGGACGCCGCGTCCGCGCGGATCGTCGAGGCGGCCGGGTTCCCGGTGGTCGCCACCGGCAGCGCCGCGGTGGCCCGGGTGCTGGGATACGCGGACGGGCACGAGACGCCCGTGGAGGAGATGCTGGCCGCGATCGCCCGCATCACCCGCGCCGTCGGCGTTCCCGTCACGGCGGACATCGAGCGGGGCTATGGACTGGAGCCCGCCGAACTGGTCGAACGGCTCGCCGCGACCGGCGCGGTGGGCTGCAACCTGGAGGACTCTGACCCCGGGACCGGCTCGATGATCGACCCGGACGAGCAGGCCGGCTTCCTGGCCGCCGTCCGGGCGGCGGCGACCGGCGCGGGCGTCGACCTGGTGATCAACGCGCGCGTCGACACCTTTCTCCACGGCGACGGCACGCCCGGCGCACGGGTCGCCGACGCGCTGGAGCGCGGCCGTCGCTACCTGGAGGCCGGGGCCGACTGCGTCTACCCGCTCTGGGTGACGGACGCCGGCCTGATCCGCACGCTGGCCGGCGAGATGGGCGGCCCGATCAACGTGCTCTTCCGGCCGGGCACGCCGAGCCTCCAGGAGCTGGCCGCGCTCGGAGTGGCCAGGGTGAGCTTCGGACCCGGCCTTCACAGGGCTGTCCAGGAGCTCACCGAGCGGATGGTGGCGGATGTCGCAGCCGGGAGGAGCCCCTACCCGCTCCGGGAGGGGTGACCCACGGCTCCCCTACGATCGGCACCATGACGCACGTGCTGGTCGTGGAGGACGATCCGGCGATCGGCTCGGAGCTGACCGAGGCCCTGGCAGGCCACGGCTACGACGTGGCGCTGGCCACCACGGGCGCGGACGCCCTGGAGCTGGCCCGGCAGGCCACACCCGACCTGGTGCTCCTTGACCTCGGCCTCCCCGACATGGACGGCGTGGCAGTCTGCCGCCGGCTCCGGAGCGCCCTGCCGTACACCGTGATCGTGGTGCTGACGGCGCGCACGCAGGAGTTCGAGGTCGTGGTGGCGCTCGACGCCGGGGCCGACGACTACCTGACCAAGCCCTTCCGGCTGACCGAGCTTCTCGCCCGGCTGCGGGCCCATCTGCGCCGCCGGACCGCCCCTCAGGAGGAGCGCAGCGTGTCGGTCGGGCGGCTGCGGCTCGACCTTCCCGCCCGCCGGGTCTACATCGCCGGGACGGAGCTGGCTCTCAGGCCCAAGGAGTTCGACCTGCTCGCGGCGCTCGTGAGCAGGGCGGGCGAGGTCGTGACGCGCGAGCAGCTCATGGAGGAGGTCTGGGACGTCAACTGGTTCGGCCCGACCAAGACCCTCGACGTGCACGTCTTCGCGCTGCGCCGCAAGCTGACCGAGCAGGGCGAGGACCCCCGCCGGATCACCACCCTCAGAGGGCTCGGCTACCGCTACGAGATCGACCTCTGACGACCCCCCGCTCATCGCGTCGGGAGCAGCAGGCTGAACACGGGAGGCGCGGGCCGGCGGAGGATGAGGCGGCCGCCCTCCGCCTCGGCCAGTGAACGCGCGAGGGCCAGGCCGATGCCGTGCCCCTTGCCGTCGCCGGAGCGGCGGGCGAAGACGTCGACCCCCTCCGAGATGCCGTCGCCCTGGTCCGTCACCTCGATGGCCACCCCGTCTCCCAGGTCGGAGACATCCACAATGATCTCGCCCTTCCCGTGGATGGCCGCGTTGTCCAGCAGCACGTGGAGGATCTGCCGGACCGCCGCCGGAGACGCCTCGACCTCGGGCGGCTCCTCGGGCAGGCTGACCGTCAGGCGGCGGCCGTCCTCGGCCAGCGTCGCCCGCCGGTCGCCGGTGATCTCCTCCAGCAGTGCCCGCACGTCCAGGGGCTCGGCCCCGCTGGTGCGGCTGTCGCGGGTCAGCCGCACGAGATCCTCGATGATCGTCTGCAGCCGCTCACCGCGTGCGACAGCCGTACGGATCGCTCCGGGAAGATCCGCGTCGGGCCGGCCGAGGGCGGATTCGAGGCCGAGCAGCATGCCGGTGAGCTGCGTGCGGAGCTGGTGGGACACGTCGGCGCTGAACGCCCGCTCGCGGTCGAGCATGTCGCCGAGCCGCCGCGCGGTCGCCTCCAGGGCGAGCCCCGCCGCGTTGGCCTCCCGCACGTCCGACCGGGGAGCGCGGATGGAGAAGTCCCCGGACCCCAGCGCCTGCGCGGACGTGGTCAGATGCTCCAGGGGCGCGGCGAGCCTGGCCGACTGGCGCAGCGCGAAGACGGCCGCCAGCCCCACCACCACCACGGCGAGCCCCGCCATGGCGAGCCACGCGCGGTGCACCCGGTCACGCACCGCCTGGTACGGCGTGGCCACCCGGACCGAGCCGGTCAGCTTCTCGTCGGACGGGATGGGCGCCGCCACGGCCAGGAAGCCGTTCTCCACGGCCTCGTGGACGTGCCCGTCCCGGGCGTCGGCGGCGACGTCCGACCGGGAGGGCCCGCCACCGGAGATCTTCGCTCCGTCGGCGGCGTAGAAGCCCACGACGAGCCGCGAAGGCAATCCCTTGGGCAGCCACGTCGACGTCACACTGCTCCGCACGACCTCGTCGGGGACCACGGCGGCGATCCAGGTGGCGTCCCGGCCGAGCGCCGCCGCGGTCTCGTCGTGGTAGCGCCGCTGCATCGATACGGCGAGCGGGATCGCGAACAGCGCGACCGCCAGGGTGGCCACCCCCACCATCGCCACAAGGACCCGATGGCGCAGTGGCCTGCCGTACGGCTCGCCGCCGTCGCCACCCGGCGAGTTTCGCTTGTCCGATACCACCCTGTCAGCGTCGCAGAACTTATCGGGGTCCCGATAAGTACGGCCAGGCCACCGGAAGGTAACCGCAGCGCTAACCCCCAAACTAAGGGCGGCCTGACCTCCTCGTTCGTAAGGTGAGTCGCATGCGGGGGAGCTTCAGATCGGCGCGCCCGGCCCTGCCCGGCGGGGGCGCCCGCACCTGGTACGCCTACCGTCCCAGGTGAGACTCGGGGCTTTCCGCATAGGTCCAGCCGGACCATCGGGTGACCTCGATGAGGATCGCCGGGCCCTCCGGGGGCCGCTCGCGATACTGGGAGTACTTCTCCGTGAGCCACTCGACCGCGCGCTCCCGCTCGCCGCCGGCCTCGGCGATCCGCGCCCACCCGTCGGCCCGGGCCCACCAGAGCCGCTCCCAGTCGTCCTCGTAGTGATCGGCCAGAAGGCAGACCTGCGGATTCTCGGAGATGTCGCGGAGCCGGCGCAGGTCCGTGCTCTCCTTCGGCTTGTGGTCCACGGCCGTCACCACGGTGTCACCGCCGACGGCGAACGTGACGGGCACCAGGCGGGGCACGCCCTGCGCGTTCACCGTCGCGAGCCGCGCCACGCGGGCGGCCGCGAAGCGATCCCGTGCTCGATCGGCGGGCATGCGCATGATGCCAGGCTATGCCCCTGCCGTACAGAATGAAGGGCATGAGCAACTGGCGGAGCACCCGCGATCAGCTGCGCGAATTCGCCCTCGGCCTGCCCGAGGCCCACGAGGACTTCCCCTGGGGCGAAACCGTGGTCAAGGTCAACAAGAAGGTGTTCGTGTTCCTCGGCCTCGACGGGGAGCCGACCGAGAAGTGGACCCCCAACTTCACCGTTAAACTGCGCGACTCTCACGGCCACGCGCTGAGCGCGCCGGGCGCGGCTCCCAGCGGGTACGGCCTGGGCAAGGCGGGCTGGGTCACGGTGCCCTTCACCGATGACATGCCCGAGATCGACGTGCTGCGCGACTGGGTGGAGGAGAGCTACCGGATCGTGGCCCCGAAGCGTCTCGTGGCCGAGCTGGACGGCAACGCCGTTGCGTTTAGTGCTGGGAGCGTGAGGCAAGCCCCTTCTCGAAGATCGTGACATCGGCGTGGAAGGTGTAGGTCTGCGTAGTCGAGG